>JBFFWJ010000451.1:0-3586 GCA_041570315.1 Longimicrobiales bacterium
ACCTTCTTGATGCGGCGCTCGGAGATCTCCTTGAAGGGCTCGGCGGTGTCGAGGATCTGCTGGATCTGGCCGCTCGTGAGCTCCGCGAGCCCGACCAGGTCCTTGCCCAGCGGCGCGACCGGGGCGCTCACGGGGCCTCCGTCCCGATCTCGATGAGGTCGACCTCGAGCCTTCCGTCGAGCTGCGGCACGAGGACGTCGACGCGCTGCGAGTCGGTCACGTGCACCCACCGGCCGGTGATGTCCGGCTGGATGGGAAGCTCGCGCCCGCCGCGATCGACGAGCACGCAGAGCAGGATGCGCCGCGGCCGGCCCCAGTCGCCCAGCTCGTTGAGCGCGGCGCGAGCCGTGCGGCCGGTGAACGCCACGTCGTCGACGATCACGATGCTGCGGCCGTCGATCCCGCTCGGGGGAAGCTTGGAGCCGCCGACGATCGGGCGGGGACCGACGACCCCCAGGTCGTCCCGATAGAGCGTGATGTCGAGCGAGCCCTCCTCGACGGGCACGCCCTCGGCGCGCTCGATCTCTTCGCGCAGGAGCGCCGCGATCTGGGTGCCCCGGCGGTGGATGCCCATCAGGACCAGCCCCTCGGTGCCCCCGTTTCGCTCGACGATCTCACGGGCCATGCGCGCCAGCGCTCGGCGAACGTCGGCCTCGTCCATCACGCGGATGCGATTCTCGTTGGGCATGGGGCCGCTGTCGGGGGCGTCGGGGCGGCGGAAAGTTCGGCTCTCGGCGCGGCCCGGTCAACGACCGCTCGCGGGGGTATCGGTCCCGCTGGGGATCCACCATTCTATGCACGGTTTTCGAGCCTCCACCCGACCCGGGAACGCCCTGCTCATGCGTGTTTTCCGACTCCTCGCCGTCGCCTCGCTCCTGGCCGTCCCGACCGCAGCCGGGGCGCAGGCGGTCACGGGGGCACCGTCGGTCGTGCTGTCCGGCGTTCCCTTCCAGATCACCGTGACGGGCGGTTCCGACCTCTCGGCCTCGTACGAGGTGCGCACCGCCGACGGAAACGTCCTCGCGGGCGGCACGGTGGGAGCGGGCGCCACGGCCACCGCGTCGGACCTGGTGGTCGCGTCTGGCGATCAGCTCCCGCTCACGGTCCTGATCGGCGACAGCACGCACCTGCTCGACCCGACCCTGACGCCCCCCTGGTACTCGATCATCCCGCCGCTCGTGGCCATCGTGCTCGCGCTCGTGTTCCGCGAGGTGGTGACGGCGCTCTTCTTCGGGGTCTGGCTGGGCGCGCTCGCCGTCGCGGGCTTCAACCCCTTCACCGGCACCTGGAGGATGATCGACTCCTTCATGGTACCCGCGCTCGGGGACGTGGACGGGGGCCACACGCAGATCGTGATCTTCTCGCTCCTGCTTGGCGGGATGGTCGGGATCATCTCCCGCAACGGCGGCACCCTGGGGATCGTCGAGGCCGTCGCCCCCTTCGCGGGCACGTCGCGGCGCGGCAAGGTGGCGACCTGGCTGGCCGGCATGGCGATCTTCTTCGACGACTACGCGAACACGCTCATCGTCGGCAACACGATGCGGCCGATCACGGACCGCCTGCGGATCTCGAGGGAGAAGCTCGCCTACCTCGTGGACTCGACCGCCGCGCCGGTCGCCGCCCTCGTCCCGATCTCCACCTGGGTCGGCTACGAGATCAGCCTGATCGGCGACGGCGTGCGCATCGCAGCCGAGCAGACCCCGGGGGCGGAGGCGCTGCTGTCGGTGAGTCCCTTCGCCCTGTTCATCCAGACGATCCCCTATCTCTTCTACCCGCTGCTCGCGATCGTCCTCGTCTTCCTGACCTCCACGATGGATCGGGACTTCGGCCCGATGGCCGCCGCGGAGCGGCGGGCGGCCGAGGGTCGCGGCCTGTTTCGGGAGGGCGCCACGCTCGCCGCCGACACGGGTTCGGAGCTCATGGAGCCGAAGGAGGGGGTGCCCCACCGGTGGTGGAACGCCGGCATCCCCGTGCTGACGGTCATCGGGGTCGTGCTCGGCGGCCTCTACACGACCGGCCGGGGCAGCGTCGGCGCCGACGCCTCGCTGATGGACGTGTTCGGAGCGGCGGATCCGTTCGCGACGCTGCTGTGGGGCTCGCTCGCCGGCTGCCTGGTCGCGATCGGGCTCTCGGTGGCGCAGCGCGCGCTCACGATTCACGAGAGCGTCGATGCCTTCGTGGGGGGAATGCGCGCGATGATGATCGCGATGGTGATCCTGACGCTCGCGTGGTCGCTGGGCGACGTGACGGAGAGGATCGGCACGGCGCAGTTCCTTTCGCTCCTCCTCTCGGAGCGGGTCGCCGTCGAGCTGGTGCCCGTGATCGTGTTCGTGACCTCGGCGGCGATGGCCTTCGCGACCGGCACCTCCTGGGGCACCATGGCGATCCTGCTTCCCGTGGTCATCCCGCTCACGGTCGCCCTGGGAGGGGCAGACGTGCTCCCCGGGGGGGCGGGCTTTCCGATCTTCCTGGGAGCGACGGCCTCCGTGCTGGCCGGCGCGATCTTCGGAGACCACTGCTCGCCGATCTCCGACACCACGGTCCTGTCGTCGACGGCCTCGGCGTGCGACCACGTGGACCACGTGCGCACGCAGCTTCCCTATGCCGCCCTCGTCGGCGTGATCGGCATGGCGCTCGGCAACATCGGCACCGCGTACGGCCTGCCGTCGTGGCTCGCCCTGCTGCTCGGTGCCGTGCTCCTGTACGTCGCGTTGCGGACGCTGGGCACGAGCGTCGCCGACGGCGACCCGGAGGCCAGCGCCTGACGAACCCGTGCACCGGCGTCGTGGGCCTCGCGCGGAGGGATCGCGCGCCCCGAGCCCGGGAGCGCGACGAGTCGTGGAAGGTTCGCCGAGACTCCCCGGCGCCCGACTCACCAGGCTATCGTCCGCCGAAGCGCTCCCGGCCGATGCGCTCGAGGAGCGGGTCCTCCGGATCTCCCCGGCCCTCGCCGACGGCCCAGTCGTAGGAGAAGAGCACGACGCCACCGGCGTCCTCGGCCCGCGCCCGGTCGATCATGCCCAGCGTTCCCTCCTCGGTGTTCAGGTACGCACCGATTCCCGCCCAAACGCGCCGGCGCTCACCGGCGGCGTCGCGCGCCGTGCGGATGAGCGCGCCGAACCGATCGGAGTCGGTCGTATAGGCCATCGGCACGGCGATATCGAGGATGCCGTCCTCCAGCCAGGCCGTCCAATCCTGGAAGCGGCTGCCGTAGGCCCTGTCCACCTCGGGCACGACGGCCGCCGAGACGAGGAGGTCGGGACGCACCTGCTTCACGTCACGGTAGATCCTGCGCACGAGGTCGCTGATGTGCGTCCGCCGGAACTCCGCCCACAGCTCCGGCTCGCCGTCGACGAACGCGAACAGGTCTCGCATCGAGCTCGCGTCGAGGGCACCGAAGCGCGCCGCCGGGATCTGGGGCCGGGCCCAGAGCCTGAAGCGCTCGAGCGCGCCCAGCGAGTAGTCGAAGTCCTCGGATGGAAAGCGGATGTAGTCGAAGTGGATTCCGTCGAGGTCGTAGCGGCGCGCCAGGTCCAACCAGATCGAGTGCACGCGGTCCTGAACCGCCGGATGAGACGGGCTCGAA
>JBFFWJ010000452.1:0-3579 GCA_041570315.1 Longimicrobiales bacterium
ATGCTCCAGCTCCACCCGGGGCGGCTCCCCCCGCGCCCGGGTCACGGCCCGCCGCCCGTCCGGCCGCACCGCCATCCTCTTGCGGTCCTTGGGGTCCCGTCCGATCGGGGCGTCGATGGTGACGGGGTCTTCGGCGAGGTGTCCCCACGCGGCAGCGCAGTAGACGCGTCGCACACGGCGCATCCGAAGCGCGTCGGCGAGGCTGCGGTGCGCCCCGTCGGTCTTGGCCACGACGAGGAGCCCGGAGGTGTCGCGATCGAGCCGGTGCACGATCCCGGGTCGCCTCCGCCCTCCGACGCCCGCGACTTCGGGCACGTGCCAGAGCAGCGCGTTCACGAGCGTGCCCGAACGGTGGCCGGGCGCGGGATGCACGACCATGCCCGCCGGCTTGTTCACCACCAGGAGGGCGTCGTCCTCGTAGACCACGTCGAGAGGGAGGTCCTCGGCCTCGATCGCGACGGGCTGGGGAGCCGGCACGCGGACCACGACGGTGGCGCCGGGCTCGACCGGCTCGGACTTCTTTCCGGGACGCCCGTCCACCGTGACCCGCCCTGCCCCGAGCAGCTTTTGAACCCGGGTGCGCGACAACCCGAGGCGGTCCGCCACGAAGCGGTCGAGGCGGTCTCGCTCGCCCTCGCCCACGGTCAGCGTGCGCGTCTCCCCCTGCACGGCTCGCCTGCCCGGGCCGGTAGGGCCTAGGGGCCGGCGCGCCGCAGCGCGATCTGCGCCGGCGTCCCGTCGATGTCGACCTCACGCACGTGCCCGTCCTCGGACTCCTCGATCTCCGGGCACACGTCAACGGAGAGCGCGAGCGTCTCGTCCGCCACGAAGTCCCGGTGCTCTTCGGCCGCGGCCCGCAACGCGTCCGGGCCGGCGATGGTCAGGCGGATCCGATCGGTGATCTCCAGCCCGGCGTCCTTGCGGAGCCGCTGCACCCGGTTGACCAGCTCTCGCGCGACTCCTTCGGCGCGCAGCTCGTCGTCGAGCTCGGGATCGAGCGCCACGGTGAAGGCGCCGTCCCCCTTGACCACGAGGTTGCCCGCGGCCTCCTGCACGACCTCGAGGTCGCCGGGCTCCAGCCGATGGGTCTCGCCGTTCAGCGCGATGACGACCTCGCCCCCGTCGCGATAGCGCGCGAGGTCTTCCTGCGGGAGGGCACGGATGGCGTTCGCGGCGTCGTTCGTCCGCTTGCCGAAGCGCCCGCCGATCGCTCGGAAGTTCGGCCGGGCCACGAGCCGGACGATCCCTTCCACCGACGAGAGGAACCCCACCGCCTTCACGTTGAGCTCGTCACGCACGACGCTGAGCAGGTCCTCGTCCAGGGACCGGTCGCCCGGCACGACCGCGCGGAGCTCGCGCAGCGGCTGACGGACCCGGATCTGCACCTCCTCGCGCGCGGCGCGCCCGAGCGAGACGAGGGCGCGCGCCGCCGCCATGTCGGCCTCCAAAGCCGTGTCGTGCCGGCCGACCGACTCCGTCCAGGCCGCGCCGTCGATCACGGGAAAGCGCTCGAGGTGCACGCTCGCCCCGCCGGTGAGGGCGCGATGCACCCAGTCGGTGGTCATCGGCGCCACGGGCGCCGCCAGCACGGCCACGTGCCGCAGCGCGTCCCACAGCGTGCGGAAGGCGGCGCGCATGTCGGACGCTTCGGCGTTGCCCCAGAACCGGGCCCGGCTCCGACGCACGTACCAGTTCGAGAGGTCCTCCACCACGAAGTCGCCGAGCGCACGGTAGGCGCGGGTGAGCTGATAGGCATCGAGCTCGCGCGTCACCTCCTCGGCCACCGAGTGGAGCCTGGACAGGAGCCAGCGGTCGAGCAGCGGGCGGTCGTCCGGTGCGGGGTCTTCCTCCGACGGCGCCCAACCCTCGACCGAGGCGTAGAGCGCGAAGAAGCGGTAGGTGTTGAAGAGCGTGTCGAAGAACTTTCGGGCGGACTCGCCCACCCCGTCGGGATCGTAGCGCTTCGGCAGCCACGGACTCGAGGAGGTGATGAAGTACCACCGCAGCGCGTCGGCGCCGTGCTCCGCGATCGCCTCCCAGGGGTCCACGACGTTGCCGCGCGACTTCGACATCTTGCGGCCCTCGACGTCCAGGACCAGGTCGTTGACGAGGCAGCTCTTGAACGCGGGACCGCGCTCCAGCAGGGTCGAGATCGCGATCAGGGAGTAGAACCAGCCACGCGTCTGATCGAGACCCTCGCAGATGAAGTCGGCGGGGAAGTGCTCCTCGAACTCGGTGCGGTTCTCGAAGGGGTAGTGCCACTGGGCGTACGGCATCGCGCCCGAGTCGAACCAGACGTCGATGACCTCCGGCGCGCGCCTCATCGTCCCCCCGCACTCCGTGCACGACCAGGTGAGCTCGTCGATGAAGGGGCGGTGCGGATCGAAATCCTCGCCCAGGGGACCCGCGGCCTCCGCCAGCTCGCCCAGCGAGCCGATCCAGTGCGTGTGCTCGGGATCGAGGTCGCAGATCCACACGGGCAGGGGCGTCCCCCAGTACCGGTCCCGTGAGAGCGCCCAGTCGACGTTGCCCCGCAGCCACTCCCCGAACCGCTTCTCCCCCACCTCCGGTGGATACCAGGCGACTTGATCGTTGTTGGCGAGAAGCTGGTCCCGGAAGCGGGACGTGGCCGCGAACCAGGAGTCGAGGGCGACGTAGAGCAGGGGCGAGTCGCAGCGCCAGCAGTGCGGATAGTTGTGCGTGACCCGGCTGATCCCGAACAGCACCCCCCGCTCGCGGAGCGCATCGACCAGGAGGGGGTCCGCGTCCTTGACGAACATCCCCCCCACGAGCTCGATGTCCTCGCCGAAGCGTCCGGCCTCGTCGATCGGGTTCAGCATCGGGAGATCGTGGCGCTGGCCCGCCGCGTAGTCGTCGGCACCGAAGGCGGGCGCCATGTGGACGAGGCCGGTTCCGTCTTCGGCGCTCACGAAGTCCTCGGCCACGACCGTCCAGCCGTTGCCCACGTGCTCGGGAGCCGGAACGAGCTCGAGCGGGCGCCGGTACCTCCACCCCACGAGGTCGGAGCCCCGGTGCGTCGCCACCACCTCGGGGGCCTCCCCGAAGATCGCCTCGGCCCGGGCCTCGGCGACGATGTAGCGCCGGCCATCGCGCTCGACCTCGACGTAGCGGAGGCGAGGGTGCACGGCCAGGCCCGCGTTGGAGGGCACCGTCCAGGGCGTCGTGGTCCAGGCGAGGAACGCCCGCCCCCGCGGATCGGGCTCGCCCTCCTCGGTGAGCACCTCGGCGACGAAGGTGAGCGAGGGATCCTCGACGTCGCGGTAGCCCTGGGCCACCTCGTGCGACGACAGGGCGGTTCCGCACCGGGGGCAGTAGGGCACGCTCTTGTGGCCCCGGTACAGGAGGCCGCGGTCGGCGAAGTTCTTGAGGATCGACCAGACCGACTCGATGTAGGTCGAGTGGAAGGTCACGTACGGCTTCGAGTAGTCGAGCCAGTAGCCGATGCGCTCGCTGAGCTGCTCCCACTCTTCCTTGTACGTGAAGACGGAGTCACGACACGCTCGGTTGAACTCGGCGATGCCGAGCTCTTCGATCTCGGGCTTCCCGCTGATGCCCAGC
>JBFFWJ010000453.1:0-3556 GCA_041570315.1 Longimicrobiales bacterium
CGTCGGCCGAGCCGGAAGGCACGGCAAGGCGCCCGTACGAACGGACCGCCGGATGGCCCCGAAGGCCGGAGAGCGCTACCGTGCACCATCGGGAACAACAAAAGAAGGCCGCCCCTGCCGGGAGGAGGAGACACCGGCCAGACTCGAGGCCCGGCAGGCGTCGCCCGGCGAGGGGCAGCCTTCTTTCCATGATCCAAGGGCAACTAGCGTGCCCAAACTTCCCTTCCGCCTCGAGCCGACCGAAAATGGCCTCGTGAGGCCACCTTCCGGCCCGCGTCCGCCCAGCGGAGCCCCCGGCTCGACGGCCCCTTCGGCAGCCCGGCTCCGAGATTCTCGGAAACCCGCTGCCGATTCGCCGATCGTCGACGGGGTCGGCGCCGATCGCGTTCGGAGACCGGGCTGCGCGCATCGGCTCGAGGAGCGTGCGCGAGCTCATCGCGGAGCCGACGCGGGCCGCGTCGGGAGCCCCACCGCCGGGCCCGGCGTCGCGCGTCCCGAGTCAGGAGCTCGGCGTCACGCGTCCCGCGTCACGCGCCCGGCGTCACACGTCCCGCGCCAGGCGCTCGGCGTCCCGCGTCAGGCGCCCGGCGTCACGCGTCACCCGCTCTGACGGGCGCTCGCATGGTGGCCGAAGGCGAGCCCCAGCGTCCTGGCCTCGCGGTCGAAGAGGCGGTAGTTGCAGGTCAGCTCCTCGCCGGCGCGGATCCGTGCGAGGGTAACCGTGTGCACCTGGCCCGAGTCGTCGCAGTTCGGGTCGTCCGAGTGGTTCATGAACTTGGCGTTGTCCCCGCAGAGGACGAAGGAGCCGGAGTCCTCCTGGTAGAGGTAGTGGCGGAGCCAGGACCGGTACGGCTCCGGAAAGCGGGGCAGGTCGCCTTCGGCGATACGCCAGTCCACGCCCTCGGTGAACTCCCAGATGACGGTTCCGGCGGCAACGCTCCTGGCAGCAAAAAGCCCCACGCCGGCGATCCGGCTGGGGGCCACGAAGGTGGGCACGCGAAGCATGTTGTGGCGACGTCTTCGGGCTCCCGTCATCCCTCGTCGATACGGAGCCTCTGGAGGCGCTCGGCCCCCCGTCCTTCCCGATGTCGAAAGCGGACCCGGCGAGGCGGGTCCGCTCCGGCCGGCCCGGAGTTGGGACGGCGCTCCAATATCGCGTGCCGCGGGCGCGTCGATAAGGGGGGGCCGCCGCCCCCGGCTCAGCCTGCGCTTCCCCTGACCAGACGGATGAGCTTGGCCAGCGGATCGTAGGAGCGGTCGACCACCCGCTCCTTGAGGGGGATGATGGCGTTGTCGGTGATCTGGATCCCCTCGGGGCAGACCTTCGTGCAGCACTTCGTGATGTTGCAGTAGCCGATTCCGAGATCGTCCCGGAGATGCGCCACGCGGTCTCCGGTGTCGATCGGGTTCATCTCGGCCTGGGCGGCGAAGATGAAGTGCCTCGGGCCACCGAACCGGTCGTGCAGATGGTGGTCGCGGAGCACGTGACAAACGTCCTGGCACAGGAAGCACTCGATGCACTTCCGGAACTCCTGGGGCCGCTCGACGTCGTACTGCTCCATCTTCCACGAGCCGTCCTCGAAGTCGGGCGATCTCGGGGTCATCTTCTGGATCGACGCCTTGACCTCGTAGTTCCACGACACGTCGGTGACGAGATCCTTGAGGACGGGAAACGTGCGCATCGGCTCGATCGTGATCGGAGCATCCTGCGGCAGGTCCTCGACGCGCGTCATGCACATGAGCCGGGGTGAGCCGTTCACCTCGGCCGAGCACGAGCCGCACTTGCCGGCCTTGCAGTTCCAGCGGCACGCGAGGTCGTTCGCCTGCTCGGCCTGGATCTTGTGCACGGCGTCGAGGACGACGTAGCCCGGCTCGAGCTCCACCTCGTAGCTTCGGAACTCACCGCCCTCCTTGTCACCGCGCCAGACCTTGAACGTGGCGGTCGCCATCAGCCCTGCTCCTCGATGATGTCCTTGAGGTCCTGCCGGATCTCGGAGATCTCCCTGCGCTCGACCTGCACGTGCCCGTCCGGCCCCTTGCTCACGACGTGGTTGAACGTGCCCCAGTCGGGGTCCTTGTCCGGATGGTCGAGCCGGGAATGCGCGCCGCGGCTCTCCTTGCGCGCCCGGGCCGAGGCCGCGATCGCCTCCGACACGGTCAGGAGGTGCCTCAGGTCGAGCGCGGTGTGCCAGCCGGGATTGTACCACCGGTTGCCACCCGCACCCACGGAGGCGAGCCGGGACCCGAGGTGGTGGATCCGGTCGATCGCCGTCGAGAGCCCCTCCTCGTCACGGGCGATGCCCACGTTGTCCTGCATGAGCTGCTGGAGCTCGGACTGCAGCTGGAACGGCCCCACGTCGCTCGGCTCGCGGTCGAGGGGGGCGAGCGCCTCCCGCGCGGCCTCCTCGATCTGGCCTTCCGGGACGGAGTAGCTCGGATGGTCCTGCGCGAACTTCGCCGCGTGCTCCCCGGCACGCTTGCCGAAGACGAGCAGATCGGAGAGGGAGTTGCCCCCGAGGCGGTTCGCCCCGTGCAGCCCGCCGCCGCACTCTCCCGCGGCGAAGAGCCCCGGCACCGTGGTCGTCATCTGCGTGTCCGCGTCGACGGCGATGCCACCCATCGCGTAGTGCGTCGTCGGCCCGACCTCCATGGGCTCCTTCGTGATGTCGATGCCCGCCAGCTCCTTGAACTGGTGGTACATGCTCGGGAGCTTCTTCTTGATGTGGCCTTCGGAGTCCTTGATGTGCTCCTTGATCCACGCGATGTCGAGGAAGGCGCCGCCGTGCGGAGATCCCCTTCCCTCCTTGACCTCCTTGACGATCTTGCGCGCGACGTGGTCGCGCGTGAGCAGCTCCGGCGGGCGCCGCGCATCGCGGTCCCCGATCACGTAACGCCACCCCTCCTCGGGCGTGTCCGCCGTCGAGTCCCGGTAGAGCGGCGGCACGTCATCGAACATGAAGCGGCGCCCCTCGCTGTTCTTGAGGATTCCGCCCTCTCCCCGGACCCCCTCGGTGACGAGGATGCCCCGGACGCTGGGCGGCCACACCATCCCGGTCGGATGGAACTGGATGAACTCCATGTCGAGGAGCTCCGCGCCCGCATGGTACGCGAGCGAGTGACCGTCCCCCGTGCCCTCCCAGCTGTTGCTGGTCACGAGGTAGGCGCGCCCGAGGCCGCCGGTGGCGAGCACGACGGCCTTGGCCTTGAAGACCCGGAAACGGCCCTGCTCGCGGTCGTATCCGAAGGCTCCCACGCAGCGCTCCCCGTCCTTCAGGAGCCGCGTGACCGTGACCTCCATGTGGACGTCGATGCCCTGGTGGATGCCGTGGTCCTGCAGCGTGCGGATCATCTCCAGCCCGGTGCGGTCACCGACGTGGGCCAGCCGCGGATACGCATGGCCGCCGAAGTTGCGCTGGAGGATGCGGCCATCCTTGGTGCGATCGAAGAGCGCGCCCCATTCCTCCAGTTCATGCACGCGAGCCGGCGCTTCCTGTGCGTGGAGTTCGGCCATGCGCCAGTTGTTCAGGTACTGACCGCCGCGCATCGTGTCGGCGAA
>JBFFWJ010000454.1:0-3553 GCA_041570315.1 Longimicrobiales bacterium
CGACGGACTTTGCGGGCAACGTGGAGACGCCGGGGGCGGGCGTCGCGGTGACGGTGAACCAGCAGCCGCCGGGGGCGGCGACGGGGCTGAGCGCATTCGACACGCCGGGCGACACGGGCGGCAGAGAGCTCCTCGTGGAGTACGAGGTCGTGATTCCGGCGGACCTGCACGTCGAGATCCTGCTCGTGAACGGCGTCGTGGACCTGTCCGGGATGGAAGGGGATCTCGAGGCGCGCGTGGTCAACGGGGAGCTGCTCGCGAGCCACTCCCTGCCGGCGGGGGGGGAGGTCGACATGACCCTCGTCAACGGCATCCTCCGACTCGACGTCCCCGCCTCCACCTCCGCGATGCTCGAGGCCGACGTCGTGAACGGCACGATCGGCGTGGTCGGCCTGACCCTCGAGGAGGCGACCACCTCGGCGCGCTCGGTCCGTGGCAGGCTGGGCGACGGGGACGGCCGCATCGACCTTCAGGTCACGAACGGCACGATCACGGTCCGCGGCCGCTAGCGACGCAGTCGTCGCGGGAAGCACGGTGGCGGGACGCCTCGGCTCGGCCGGTCTCTGCGACACGGGCGCAGGAGCACGACCTCGACGCATTGTCGCCGGGCCGCGGCCGTGTTAGTTGTCCCGTGCGCGCCCGGTCCCACGTACCGGGCATCGGGGTGAGCGCGCTCGAGCAACCGTCCGGCCGGTCCCCCGGTCCGGGCCCTCCAGGAGGTGTGGTGGTGAATCGCATGGCGAATCGGATGGTCGTCGGCCTCGTCGTCGCAGGCGTGCTGGCCCCCGGCGCGGCCGCCCAGGACGTCCAGAGGTTCGTGCGCTACGAGCAGGGCGGTCAGGTCTCGTGGGGCGAGCTGGTCGGCGAGACGATCCACCAGCTCTCCGACGCCCCGTACCTGGGCGGTGCCCGGACGGGCCGTACCGCCTCGGCCTCGTCGGTCACCCTCAAGGCTCCAGTGGACCCGACGCAGATCTTCATGACCGCCTTCAACTTCCGCAGCCACATCTCCGGAGATCCCGCCGAGTATCCCGGGCTCTTCCTCGTGCCGCCGTCCTCGATCATCGGCCCGGAGGAGAACATCGTGCGTCCGCCCGAGTCCCGGAACCTCCACTACGAGGCCGAGATGGTGCTCGTGGTGGGCCGAGAGGCTGCGAACGTGGCCCCGGAGGATGCCGGGCAGTACGTCTTCGGGGTGTCGGCGGGCAACGACGTCAGCGAGCGCGCCTGGCAGCGCGACGACATTCAGTGGAGCCGGGCGAAGGGGAGCCGGACCTTCAACGCGATCGGCCCGCACCTCGTGACGGGCCTCGACTACGGGAACCTCGACATCGAGGGGCGCCACAACGGGGAGCGGGTGCAGGGTGAGAACACCGCGGACCTGATCTTCAGCCTCGACTACATGCTCAGCTACCTCTCGCGCTACTTCACCCTCTATCCCGGGGACCTCATCTGGACCGGGACCATGGGCTCGACCCGGGCCATGGAGCCGGGAGACACGTACGAGGTCGAGATCGAGGGGGTCGGGGTGCTCCGCAACCGGGTCGTGCAGGGGCGCTGACGCTCGGCGCCGACGCCGCTCGCGCCGCGCGAGGCGCGCGACGGGCCGTTGGCCGGGATCGGGTTCAGCGGCGCGCGAGCGCGATCCATTCGGGGGGAGCGTCGCGGCCGCCGATGGCCACGACGATATGCTGCGCCCCCTCGTGGACGTAGGTCATCGGGCCGCCCGTGACCCCGCTCGGAAGCTCGGTCTCCCACACGACTTCGCCGGTCCCCTTGTCGTAGGCGCGGAACCCCGTCCCCCACATCTCCGGCTGCACGCCCCCGAAGACGTTTCCTCCATCGCCGATGAAGAGCAGGGTGGAGGTGACGAGAGCCGCGGGGCGGCTCGCGACGCCGAGAGGCGGGAGCTCGAGGTCCCGCAGAAGGGGGTGATCCGAGAGCGCGTCCCCGTTCGCGGCCGTCCACACGTGCTCTCCACGGTTCAGGTCGATCGCCGTCAGCCGGCCCCAAGGGGGCTTCGTCAGGGGGATTCCGTCGATGTACGGGGCGTCCCGATTCGGGCTCCAGTACTCCATCTCCGCGTCGGGGCCGGTCGCCCGCTCCAGCCGGTAGACCCGCGGGATCTCGTGCGCGAACGCGTAGTAGGTTCCGGTCTCGGGATCGAAGGCGCCGGTGTTCCAGTTCCCCGCTCCCCAGGATCCCGGGACCATGAGCGTCCCCTTCTTGCCGTCCTCTCGGTCGCTGACGACCGAAGGGGGCGTGAAGATCGGTCCGATCACGAAGGAGTCGGCGATGGCCAGGGCCCGTGCGCGCAGCTCGGGCGTGAAGTCGATCAGGTCGTCCACCGTGATGCCCTGTCGGGCGAAAGGGGCGGGCTTGGTGGGAACGGGCTGGGTCGGTGACGCCCGCTCTCCCGGCACGTCCGAGGACGGCACCGGGCGCTCCTCGATCGGCCACACGGGCTCGCCGGTGAGCCGGTCGAAGACGTAGAGAAAGCCCGTCTTGCTCGGCTGCATGACCGCGCGGATCCGTCGGCCGTCGACCGTGATGTCGCCCAGCGTCGGCGGCCCGACCGTGTCGTACTCCCACAGGTCGTGATGCACCATCTGGAAGTGCCACACCAGCTCGCCGGTTCGCGCGTCCACCGCCACCAGGCTGTTGGAAAAGAGGTTGTCTCCCGGCCGGTGCCCGCCGTAGTACGCGGCGGTCGGCGCCGTGAACGGCGCGTACACGAGCCCGAGCTCCTCGTCGGCGCTCAGACAGCACCACGTTCCGAGGTCGCCGGAATACCTCCAGGAGTCCTCCCCCCACGTGTCGACGCCCAGCTCACCTTCGCGTGGGACGACGTGGAAGGACCAGAGCTGCCGCCCGCTGCGCACGTCGAAGCCCCGCAGGTCCTCGGGCGCGCTCCCGCGCCAGCGCATTCCCGAGTCGCCGGCGCCGTCCACCACGCCGCCCACGACCACGACGTCGCCGACCACGAGCGGCCCGGACGACCAGCTGAAGGAGCGGGCTCCTTCGGGCACGAGGCTCACCCTCCCGCCGACCCCGAAGCCGGGAATGGGCGCCCCGTCGGCCGCGTCGAGCGCGTACAGATGGCGACCGCGGATCGACAGGAGCCGGCGCCGCGTCCCGTCCGACCAGGAGTCCACGCCCCTCGAGCTGCTGCCGGCCGCCTCGTCCTCCGACGCGCCGAAGAGGCGCTGGTGCCAGATCGTGGCCCCGGTGCCCGGGTCGAACGCGTGCACGAGCCCCGTCGCGTCCGGCGCGTACAGCACGCCGTCGATGTAGACCGGTGTCGAGCGCAGGTTGCCCGAGACCGGGCGCGCCGGGAACCTGGCCCCGTACTCGGGCGCCACCGCGGATCGTCGCCAGACCACGCGGAGCTCCCCGACGTTGTCCGCACCGATGTGGGCCAGCGGCGCGTAGCGGGTGAAGCCCTTGTCGGAGCCGAAGTGCCGCCACTCCCAGTCGTCGCCCGACTGCGCGAGGAGCGGGCCCGCGCCGATCCACGGCAGGGCGAGGACGAGGCATCTGCGGATCGTGGATC
>JBFFWJ010000455.1:0-3538 GCA_041570315.1 Longimicrobiales bacterium
CGCGGAGCTGTCCAACGACGGGCTGCTCTACGTCTGCGACCGGCCGTCGAACCGGATCTCGGTCTTCCAGACCGATGGGACGTTCGTGAACGAGGTCATCATCGCGCCCGAGACGCTATCGCAGGGGTCCACGTGGGACATCGACTTCTCACACGATCCCGAGCAGACGTACCTCTACCTCGCGGACGGCTCGAACAAGAAGGTCCACGTCCTCGACCGGGAGACGCTCGAGGTCCTCACGACCTTCGGAGGCGGCGGCCGGCAGCCCGGACAGTTCTACGGCGTGCACAGCATCGCGGTCGACTCGCAGGGCAACGTGTACACGACCGAGACCTACGAGGGGAAGCGGGTCCAGAAGTTCGTCTACCGCGGGCTCGGGCCCGTCCCCGTCGGAGATCCGGGGCCGCCGTGGCCCGGGACGGGCGGCTGAGCCGCTGAGCCCGTTGCCGGGCTGGCACGGACCTTCCCCGCTGGAGAGCTCGACGCGGCCCCGATCCGGGGGCGCCGAACACCGACGGGAGAGGTCCGATGCTGCCCGCCAACGCCACGAGCAAAGCCCTCGTGCGGCTTTGCGCCGCTCTCGCGCTCTGCGCGCTCCCGGCCGCCTGCGGGGCGGACGACGCCCCGCTGGCACCGGAAATCCCTGCCGACGTCGGGCAATTCGTCGCGCTCGTGAACGACCATCGCGTCTCGGTGGGGTGCGGGACGCTCACGTGGAGCGCGGAAGTCGCCTCGGTGGCGCAGGCGCACTCCGACGACATGGTCGAGCGGGACTTCTTCAGCCACACGAACCCCGACGGGCAGTCTCCGTTCGACCGGCTCAGCGCGGCGGGCGTGGACTATTCCCGGGCGGCGGAGAACATCGCGTGGGGCTACGCCTCCGCGCAGGCCGTGCTCGACGGGTGGCTGCAGAGCGCGGGCCATCGCGCCAACCTCGAGAACTGCGCGCTGACGCATCACGGGCTCGGCCTCACCGAGTGGCGCTGGACCCACGTCTTCACGACGCCCTGACGGTCACTTTCCGATTCGGGGGCATCCGAATACCCTAGCGGTCCTCACACGGCCGGCCGGGGGGACGCCCGGGACCCACGCGTCCCGGACGGGCCCGCGCTCCGGTCACCCTCCATCAGGGGATCGACGGATGAACCTCGGACGCAGCCTCGCGCTCATCGCCCTCACCGGCCTGCTCTTCCTCCTGCCGGCCAGCCGCGCGCGCGCTCAGGAGCTCCCGCGCACCTGGCAGGAGCAGATGGACTTCCGCGCCGGCCCGACGCCGTTCGAGCCGCTCATGGAGTTCTGGTACGAGCTCGACGCGGTGAGCGAGATCGTGAGCATGAAGCCGCTCACGCACACGCTGCTGGGCCGGGAGATGCACCTGATCACGATCGCCGATCCGCCGATCGCCACGCCCCAGGACGCGATCCGCTCGGGAAAGACGATCGTGCTTCTGGCTCCCTCCGTTCACGGTGGGGAGGTGTCGCCGAAGGAAGCCGTGCAGCTCGTGGCCAAGGAGCTCGTCGCCGGCGACCTGCGGCCGCTGCTCGACGACGTGATCGTGCTCGCGCTGCCGCTCGTCAACCCGGACGGCGGCGAGGTGCGCCGGCGCACGAACGAGGCCGGGTACGACATGAACCGGGACTACGTGAAGCTCGAGTCGCAGGAGATCCACGCCCTCGTGACCCAGGTGATGAACGAGTGGACCCCCGACGTCCACGTGGACGGACACCACGGGGGCTCCGCGCCCTACGTGATCACGTACCAGGGCACGCTCAACCCGGCGGCGGACGCCGAGCTCCGCGCCTGGCCGTACGAGAACATCTTCCCCCGGATCCGCGAGGCGGTCGGGGCCGAGGACTACGCCGCCTTCGACTACTCGGGCGTCCGCACGGTGGACGGGGTGCGCGGGTGGGGCTCGACGTCGGTCGAGGCGCGCAAGCATCACGTCTACACGGGCCTCACGAACTCCATCGGCATCCTGCTGGAGACCCCGAACAACCGCTTCCGGGTCATGCGCGACGGGACGGTGCAGCCGATTCCCGAGGAGGAGCGCTACTACCATCAGATCCGGGGCGGCGTGATCGCGACCAGCACGATCCTGCGCGTGGCCGCGGAGCGGCGCGAGGAGATCCGTGCGCTGACCACGGCGTCGCGCCTGAGGGCGATCGAGGCGGGCGCCGAGGGCGGGGACCGGATCGTGCTCGACTACGAGCTGGCCAACCGCGGCAACGAGCCCGTCTGGATGCCGGACGAGGACCAGGAGGGGCGCTACGAGCTCCTGGACGTGCCGGTCTACCTGCGCTGGGCGCCGACCCGCACGACGGCGCGTCCCGTGGGGTACCTGCTGCCGCCGGCCATGGCCCGCGTCGTCCCCATCCTCCAGGACCACGACATCGCGGTCTACCGCTTCCGCGCGCCCGCCTCGGTCGAAGCGGAGGTGTACTACGCGACGGCCGTGCGTCGCGACACGTACTTCCAGGGCCACTACCTCAAGTCGGCCGAGGTCGAGAAGGAGAGCGAGCGGCTCGACGTCGCGCCGGGCTGGTTCTGGGTGCCGGCCGCGCAGTCGCGCGCGAACCTGATCAGCTACATTCTCGAGCCCGAGACGGACGACAACCTGATCACCTGGGGCTGGACGGACCATGTGCTCCAGGTCACCGAGGAGGACGACGACGAGCGTCAGCGCGTGCCGATGATGCGCGTCATGACGCACCAGCGTCTCCCGGTCGTCGAGGTCCAGCCCTTCAACATGTACCAGCGCAACCGGTACTTCCGTCCCGGCTGACGGGAGCACCTAGCGGCCTGTAACAGAGATTGTTGAGCGATGCCAATCGGTCATCTGTTACAGGCCGCTAGCCGCCGACGTTCACCTCGCCGACGCCCACCTCGCCGACGCCCACCTCGCCGACGATCGCTTCGAAGCGGGGAGAGCCCCGCAGCGGGTCGTAGACCGGCCGCACACCGGTCCAGATGAGGTCGGCGGCGCGCTCGTCGGCCGCCGCCTCGAGCCGGTCGAGCGCCTCGTCGTGGCGGCCCAGGCCGATCAGCACCTGGGCCTGCAGGGCGGGGGAGACGTAGGCGCGGCTCGAGCGATCGTCCAGGCGCTGCAGGAGGGACTCGGCCTCCTCGGCCTCCTCGGTCTCACCGGCGATCGCCAGGGCGTGGGCGAGGGCAGCGAGCGTCTCGGAGCTCTCGTCGGCGAGCTGGACGGCGAGGCGCAGCGCCTCGATCGCTCCGGCCGAGTCGCCCGCGAGGGCGCGGCACTGGCCGAGGAAGGAATGGGCGAGGGCGAAGCGCGGGTGCAGGGACGCGGACCTCTCCAGCTCGGCACGCGCCCGCTCCAGATCGCGCTCGTAGAAGGCGACGAGTCCGTGGCTGGTCGTGATGGCGCTCGAGGAGGGATCCAGCTCGCAGGCCTCGCCGAGCTGCCGCTTGGCGTCGTCGAAACGCCCGAGCGGGGTGAGCAGGATCGTCGCGTACCACTGGTGGGCGGTCGCGTACGAGGGCGCCAGCTCGAGCGCCTCGCGGAAGTCGCGCTCCG
>JBFFWJ010000456.1:0-3505 GCA_041570315.1 Longimicrobiales bacterium
CTCTCTCTCGAGCACTACCTCGACATGGAGTCGGTGTCCGATCCGCAGATCTCGCCGGACGGCGCGACGATCGTGTACACGCGGGGCTGGATCGACAAGATCAACGACCGGCGCGAGTCGTCCCTGTGGATCATGAGCGCGGACGGGAGCCGCAACCGCCACCTCCTCGACGGGGGCGGAGCGAGCTGGTCCCCGGACGGCACCAGGATCCTCTACACCGCCGCCGCCGAGCCGCGCGGATCCCAGATCTTCGTGCGCTGGATGGATGCCGAGGGCGCGACCTCCCAGGTCACGCGCCTCGACAACGCCCCGTCGGACGTGCAGTGGTCCCCCGACGGGACCCGGATCGCCTTCACGAGCCGCGTCGACGACCGGGCCGAGTTCGCGGGCGTCGACCTGCCCGACCGCCCGGACGGCGCCGACTGGACCGCCGAGCCGAAGGTCGTCGAGCGGGCCGGCTACAAGCGGGACCGCGCGGGCTACATCGACACGGGCTGGACGCACGTCTTCGTCGTCCCGGCGGAGGGGGGCACCGCGCGCCAGCTCACGACCGGCGACTGGAACCACTCGGGAATCGCGTGGAGCCCCGACGGCTCGGAGATCTACTTCACGTCCTACCGCGAGGAGGGGTGGGACCGCCCCGAGAACTGGCAGGAGTCGGAGATCTACGCCGTGGGCGTCGACACCCGCGCCGTCCGTCGCCTGACCGACCGGCGGGGTCCGGACGGGAGCCCGGTGCCCTCCCCGGACGGGCGATCCGTCGCCTACATCGCCGGGGACGAGCACGCCGACACCTACCGGAACTCGCGGATCTACCTCATGAGCCGTGACGGCTCCGGCGCCCGCCTCATCTCCGGTGACTACGATCGCCAGTCGGGTGGGCTGCAGTGGGCCCCGGACGGCAGCGGGCTCTATTTCAGCGTGTCGCGCGAGGGCTACCGGAGCCTCCACTTCGTCTCCGTGGACGGAGGCGTCCGGCAGCTCACGGACGGCGCGCGCATGTTCGACCTCTCGTCGTTCTCCGCGGACGGGACGGCGGTGGGCACGATCTCGAGCGCCCACGAGCCCGGAGACCTGTATCGCTTCGCGCTCTCCGACCCCGGCACGGTGACGCGCCTGACGCGGGTCAACGAGGACGTGCTCCACGGCGTGACGCTCGGCGAGGTCGAGGAGATCTGGTACGACTCCGAGCCGTTCCGCGTGCAGGGCTGGGTCGTCAAGCCGCCCGACTTCGACCCGTCGCGGACGTACCCGCTGATGCTCGCGATCCACGGGGGGCCGCACGGCATGTACAACGGCGGGTTCAACTTCGCCTTCCAGGAGCACGCCGCGAACGGCTACGTGGTCCTCTACACCAACCCCCGGGGAAGCACCGGCTACGGGACCGAGTTCGCGAACGCGATCAACCACGACTACCCCGGCGTGGACATGCAGGACCTCATGCGGGGCGTCGACGAGCTGCTCGCGACCGGCTACGTGGACGAGGAGAACCTCTTCGTGTACGGGTGCTCGGGCGGCGGCATCCTGACGACGTACATCGTGGGCAACACGGACCGCTTCAGGGCGGCGTCGGCGAACTGCCCGATCGTCAACTGGATGTCGGCGATGGGCACCTCCGACGCGATCTCGTACGCGCGCACCTTCGAGCGCCCCTTCTGGGAGGACCCGGAGGAGTGGATGGACCGCTCGTCGATCTTCTACGTGGGCAACGTGACCACGCCCACCATGCTGATGACCGGCGAGAACGACCTGCGCACGCCGATGGGCCAGACCGAGGAGTACTACCAGGCGCTCCAGTACCTGAACGTCCCGACGGTGATGATCCGCTTCCAGGACGAGTGGCACGGCACCAGCTCGAATCCCTCCAACTTCCTGCGCACCCAGCTCTACCTGCGGAAGTGGTTCGAGAGGTGGGGAACGCACGACGACCGCATGGTGAGCTGAGCGTGACCTTCCCGGTCCTCTCGGTGTATTGCGTCCCCCGGGCCACCTGATAGAGTTGTGGCCCCGCTCAGCAGGAAGGTTGAGGCTTCGTGACCGTATCATCGACTGAGATCAGCCCGCTCGAGCGACTCCGCGGCATCGTTCCGGACGCGGAGATCGCTGCGCTCGGGCCGATCATCGAGGAGATCGAGGAGCTCAAGCGGCGCAGAAACGCCGTGGTCCTCGCGCACAACTACATGACGCCGGACATCTACCACGGCGTGGCGGACCTGAAGGGCGACTCCCTCGCGCTGGCGCGGATGGCGGCCGAGACCGACGCCGACGTGATCGTCCTCGCCGGGGTGCACTTCATGGCCGAGACGGCCAAGATCGTCAACGAGGAGAAGACGGTCCTCATCCCCGACGTCGCGGCCGGCTGCTCGCTCGCCGACGCGATCACCGGCGCGGACGTGCGCCTGCTGCGGGAGCGCTACCCGGGCGTGCCCGTGGTCACCTACGTGAACACGTCGGCCGAGGTCAAGGCGGAGTCCGACGTCTGCTGCACCTCCGGCAACGCCGTGCAGGTGGTGGAGTCGCTCGGGACGGACCGGGTGATCTTCCTGCCGGACCAGTACCTCGGCCGTTGGGTCGCGGCGAACACCGACGTCGAGGTCATCCTGTGGGAGGGCTCGTGCATGGTCCACGAGCGCTTCACGGCCCGGGAGCTGCGCGCCTACCGGTCGGCCAACCCCGGCATCCAGATCATCGCGCACCCCGAGTGTCCGCCGGACGTCCTGGAAGAGGCCGACTTCGTCGGCTCCACGGCCGGGATGATCGGCTGGGTGCGCAAGGAGCGGCCGCGCCAGGTCGTGATGGTCACCGAGTGCTCGATGAGCGACAACGTGGCCGCGGAGTCCCCCGGGACCGAGTTCCTCAGGCCGTGCAACCTGTGCCCGCACATGAAGCGCATCACCCTCGAGGGCATCCGGGACAGCCTTGCCGACCTGCGGCACGAGGTGACCGTCCCGCCCGAGATCGCGGCTCGCGCCCGCACTGCGGTCGAGCGCATGCTCGAGGTGCGCGTCTGAGGGAGTGGGCCGTCGACCTCGACGAGCTCCTCGAGGCGGCGCTCGCGGAGGATCTCGGCGACCGGGGTGACGTGACCTCGACGGCGACGGTTCCGGAGGATCTCGACGCCGAGGCGCGCATCGTGGCGCGGGCGCCCGGCTGCATCGCGGGGGTCGGGCCCGCGCTTCGCGTGTTTGAGCTCGTCGACGACCGCGTCGCGACGGCCGCGCTCGTCGCCGACGGAGCCCGGGTCGAGCGGGGCGAGGAGCTGGCGAGGGTCTCGGGGCCCGCCCGCGCCCTCCTCGCCGGAGAGCGCCTGGCGCTGAACCTCCTCGGCCACCTCAGCGGGGTCGCCACCGCCACCCGCGCGCTCGTCGATCGGGTGGAGGGTACCGGCGTCGAGATCGTCGACACGCGCAAGACGACGCCTCTGCTGCGGGCTCTGGAGAAGACGGCCGTCGTCGCCGGCGGCGGCCGCAACCATCGCATGGGCCTCTACGACGCCGTGCTGATC
>JBFFWJ010000457.1:0-3489 GCA_041570315.1 Longimicrobiales bacterium
CGGTCACCGGTGGAGCTTCCTCAGGACCCTCCTCGTGAGCGACGGCGGCAGCAAGCTCCGGGCGTACTGGGGCATCCGAACCGCCATCCGCAAGTACGGCGCGGAGGGCAAGCTACCGGCCCCAGAGGCGCGCACCCTGGCGCTCGCCGAGACGCCGACCCGCCTCAAGGCCATGGAGTCCCGCCTCCAGGAGCGGCTCATCAACTGGGGATACGCGATCACCGACGCCGCCATGAGGACCTGGGTGGATCCGGAGTTGCACGAGCCGGCGGGCTACCCGTACCCGGACGCGAGGGTGTAGGGCCCGGCCGGCCGTCGGCCGGCGTCTGGCGTCAGGTCGTGAGCTGGAGGCGTCGGCCGTGGCCGACGATCACGTCGGGAATGCCCTCGGGCGGCATCGGCCGTGAGATCAGGTAGCCCTGAGCCCGGTCGCAGCCGAGCGCGTGCAGTCGCGAGCGCTGGAGCGGGGTCTCGACGCCCTCGGCGATGACCGCTACGCCCATGCTACGGGCCAGGGCGACGATGACGCCCACGATGTCCTCCGACCCGCTCCCGGCGTCCAGATCGCCCACGAAGCTCCGATGGATCTTCAGCGAGGCGACCGGGAGCCGGGCGAGCCGGGCGAGGGGGCAGCCTCCCGTGCCGAAGTCGTCGATCGCGACCCGCACGCCGAGCCGGCCGACCTCGCCCAAGGCGGCCTCCATGGCGGGCGCCTCGGCCGCGAGCATGCTCTCCGCGATCTCCAGCTCCAGGTCCGAGCCCCTCAGGCCGGTCCGGGCGAGGCACCGTCGGACGTCGTGAGGGAGGTGACCGCTCTCGAGGTACCGGCGGGACACGTTCACGCTCACCCCCAGGGGCCCCGCCGCGGGAATCGCCTCGCGCCACGCCTGCAGCTGACGGCACGCCTCGCGCAGCACCCGGCGGTCGACCCGCGCGATGAGATCGCTCTCCTCGGCCACCGGGACGAACTCTTCGGGGAGCAGCGTGCCCCGCTCGGGGTCGTGCCACCGAGCGAGGGCCTCGAAGCCCAGGAGGCGGCCCGACGGCAGCGAGACGATCGGCTGGTAGACGACGCTCAAGCGGTCCTGGTCGAGGGCCCGTGCGAGCGCGCCCTCGAGCGCGAGCCGCTCGTCGGGCGGCTGTCGCATCCCTACGTCGAAGATCTCGTGACGCGCGCGTCCGGCCGTCTTGGCCCGGTACATCGCCACGTCGGCGTCGCGCAGGATGTCCTCTACCCGATCGTAGGAGGCGTCGGCGATGACGATTCCGATGCTCGCCGAAATCCTCACCTCGCAACCATCGACGCAGTCGAGCGACCCGACCTGGTCCTGGATGCGCTCGGCGACGTCGACCGCCGACCTCTCGTCGCCGATGTCGTCGAGCACCACGATGAACTCGTCGCCTCCGAGCCGCGCGCAGGTGTCGGAGGCACGGAGGCACCGCCGGATGCGCGGCACCAGCTCGACGAGCAGGCGGTCCCCGGTCTCGTGGCCCAGGCTGTCGTTGACGGCCTTGAAGCCGTCGAGGTCGAGGAAGAGGACCGCGTAGCGCCGGGACGGGTTGCGGCGGGCGCGCGCCGCGGCGTGCTCGAGCCGCTCGACCAGCAGGACGCGGTTCGGCAGCCCGGTCAGCGCGTCGTGGAGGACGTCGTGCCGGAGGCGAGCTTCGGCCTGCTTCTGGGCGGTCATGTCGCGGCAGTTGAAGACGAGGCCCTCGACCGCCGCTTCCCCGAGCAGGTTGCTCCCGGTGACCCCCATCCAGCGCCACGCTCCACCGCCGTCCATCAGCCGGAACTCGCCGGTGATGCTCTGATCCCCTCCCGCCACCAGCTCCTCGATGAGCAGGCGCGTGTGGGCCCGGTCCTCGGGATGGACGAGCCGGGGCAGGCTCTCGTTCACGAGCCGATCCGGAGGGATCGACAGGATCCTCGCGGTCGACGGGCTCGAGTAGCGGATGCGGCCTGCGGCGTCGAGAACCGCGACGAGGTCCGAGCTGTTCTCGATGAGCGCCCGGAAGCGCCGCTCGCTTCGGAGCCGCTTGTCCTCGAGCCGTCGGCGCTCGTCCTCCGCCCGCCGGCGCTCGGTGACGTCGACCGTGGTTCCCACGAAGCGCATCGCCGTACCGTCGGGGTCGTAGACGGCGCTGCCGCGGGACTGGAGCCACCGCACCTCGCCATCGGGCCACACGACCCGGAACTCGTGCTCGAGGGGCGAGCCCGTTCGGATCGCCTGTGCCAGCGCCTCTCGCACCGGGCCCCGGTCGTCCGGGTGCACGCACCGCAGGAAGGAGTCCTGGTCGGCGGGCTCCGCCCCGGGGACGAGCCCCAGCAGGCGGTAGCCCTCCTCCGACCACGCGGCCCGGTCTCGGAGGAGGTCGATCTCCCAGCTTCCCATGCGGCCCACCCGCTCGGCCTCGGCGAAGCGTGCCGCGCTCCTGCGCACCGCGTCATCGGCCCGGGCGCGTTCGATCTCGGCGCGGGCTCACGAGGCCGCCGTCGAAACGAGCTCGACGTCCGCGGCGTCGGGCGCGCTCGGCTCGGCGCGGTAGACCGCGCACGTGCCGAGCACTCGGCCGTCGGAGGAGAGGATCGGCTCGGACCAGCACGAGCGGACGTCGGCCCGCGCGGCCGCGTCGCGCGCCGACGCCCAATTCGGGTGTGTCCGGATGTCCTCCACGACGACCCGGCGGCCCGCGAACGCCGCCGCGCCGCAGGAGCCGGCCCCCGGCCCGATCGCGAGACCGTCGGCCGTCTCGCCGAAGAAGTCCGGCAAGCCGCTGGCGGCTGCGAGTCGCAGGCGCTGCCCCCATTCGTCGAGGAGCAGGATCGAGCAGACGGCGCCGCTCAGCTCCCGCGCCACGTAGGTCGCCACGGCGTCGAGCATCCCGTCCAGGGACCCGTGCCCACGGAGGAGCCGCTCCAGGACCTCGCGCCGGTTCCGGGAGCCGCGCGCGGCCACCTCCAGCTCGGCGGCTCGGCGCTGGATCTCTTCCCGCGCCCGGGCGAGCTCCAGCGAGTAGCGCCGGAGCTCCATCTCGGTGACCGCCTGGCGCCCGAGCGCCTGGAGCGCCTCGATCTGCTGGCCGGTCAGCTCGCGCGGGACCCGGTCGATCACGCACAGCGTGCCCAGCGCGTGGCCGTCCCTGCTCACCCGGGGGACCCCGGCGTAGAAGCGGATCCGCGGATCCGCGATCACGAGTGGATTCTCGCGGAAGCGGTCGTCGGCCAGAGCGTCGGGAACGACGAGGACCTCGTCGGGGCTCAGGATCGCGTGCGAGCAGAATGCGACGTCACGGCCGGTCTCCTCGATGCTCAGCCCCACCTTCGACTTGAGCCACTGACGGTCCCCTTCGAGGAGCGTCAGGAGCGCGACGGGCGTGGAGCAGACCTCCGCCGCCAGGAGGGTGAGGCGGTCGTAGCGCTCCTCGGGAGGCGTGTCCAGGATCCCGTACCCACGGACGCACGCGCTGCGCTCGACCTCGTCGGGCGGC
>JBFFWJ010000458.1:0-3488 GCA_041570315.1 Longimicrobiales bacterium
GCAAGAACAGCGTCGATCACGCCTTCTTCCGGCACAGGCCCAGGTGCGTGCGTCCCAGCGGCAGGCGCAGGTTCAAGGCCACGGCGCGCCCCTCCAGTGCGAGCCAGCCCCGCTTCAGCCAGGACGCCACGCGCCGCTCGGGAGCCGGGTCCGCGAGGATGCCGTGGTACGCGTCGCCCCTCGCTCCCCGCGCTCGGAGCTCCCTGGGGATCTCCGCCAGCCCCAGGAGCGCGTTGATCCGGCTGAGCCGAAGCACTTCGAACCCGGCCACCGCGAGCTTCCCTCTCAGCTCTCGCGTGCCGTACTTGTGGAAGTCATGTGCCGGGTCGTCGGCCGTCACGGGAAACGCCTGGGCGTTGGTCCGAAGCAAGAGGATGCCGTTCGGGCGCAGGACACGATGCATCTCCGACAGGGCCTCCATGTCGCCGCCGTCCAGGGGAAGGTGCTGGAGCACGTCCAGCGTGATCACCGAATCGATCGACGCGTCCGAGAAGGGGAGGCTCGTGGCGCTGGCTTCGACGACGGCACTCTCTCCCAGGTGGAACGCGGCGGCCAGCCCCTCGCGGGCCACGTCCAGGCCGTAGGTGGTCCAGCCGGGGTAGAGAGACCGGAACCACCGGAGCGACTGGCCGGAGCCGCACCCGACGTCGAGCATGGCGCCGGCCTCGGGGAGATCCGAGAGCGCGAGCAGCCGGGCCGCACAGCGGCGCATCCCCGCGTTCCACCACCCGGACTCCTCGAGCGTGCGCATCCGCTCGTAGTATTCGGGAGTGAAGATCATCGGACCGCTCACGGCGACACACCCTCGAACTCCAGGAGCGGGGCCACGATGCGCAGGAGGCCCGCCAGCGCCGGAGTGCGCCGGCACGCCTCGTAGAGGGGCGTCAGCCTCCGCACGGTCGCCCCGGCCCCGGCCACTTCCGAGGGCAGCGTAGGGGCCGCTTCCACCCTCTGCGCGGTGAAGCCGGCTCGGCGCAGGCACCGCTCGAGCTCGAACGCCGAGCGGAGGTGATGGTGGTCGTAGCTCGCGCCGGTGCGCCACGGGACGTAGCGGCGCGCCCAACGCCTCGGGAGGAGCCCGACACCCCACAGCCCGACGTGCGGCTCCGGGAGAGCGCTGAAGCGATTGACGGTGCGTCCTCGGAGGTGACCTCCCGGACGCAGCACGCGGGCCGCCTCGGCCAGAACCGGCCGTGGATCCGCGCAGTGCTCCAAGAGCCCGAGGGCGACGACGCGGCTGAACGTTCCGTCCCGGAACGGGAGGGCCTCGGCGTTGGCGCACACGAGGGCGCACGGGCGTCCGGCTTCCTGAAGCCGCTTGCGCGCGATCACCAGCCAGCGCATCGCGACGTCGACGCCCACCACGGAGCTTCCGTCCGGGGCTGCCGCGGCGAAGTCGGCGGTGCCGCATCCGAGGTCGAGCCATGCGCCGTCGGCGCCGGCGAAGGAGGGGTCGGTCGCCAGCCATTCCCGGCTCCGATCCGCCGCCCGCAGCACGTGGTCGACGAAGCGCTCCGCCTTCGCCGGGGGCGTGCCCGGCGTGCGTCGCCAGTAGGCCCGGACCGAGTCCTCGAAGCCGTCGTCCCGCGAAGCCTCGAGCACGCGGAGCGCCTTGGCGCGATCGTCCTCCGGCGTGATCCAGGGGTCCGGGGCCACGCGGAGGTCCGGAATTCCGACGACGACCGGAAAGGACGCGCCGCAGCCGACGCAGGTCAGCTCCTCGGAGCCGTGCGAGAGGTCGCTGCGACACATCGGGCAGACGAGCTCCACCTCACCCAACCAGGTCATCCGCGAAGGCCGGACTGCAGGAGGGCGCCGAGGCTCCGTGGCAGGAGAGCCATCCCGTCGAGGACCGGGAGGATGACCGAGAGGGTGGGGGGGGTGCTCACGGTCGCCCTCCCGTGAAGGCGCGCTTCGTCCGCCGTGCGAGACGGCGGATTCCCAGGTAGGCGGCGAACGAAGCCCCTCCCCAGGACTCGAGCCTCCGGGGCTCGCGGTAATACCACATGTCGAGGCGCGGTATCCGCAGCGGGTGCACGTCCGGACCGACCACCCCGAGGTCGGCCGTGACGGCGATCTCGAAGGCTCCTGCCACCTCCTCGACCACCCGGTCGTCGTGGATTCCGTATGGATAGGAGAACGACGTCACCGTGGCGCCGGTCTCCGCCTCGATGCGTGCCTTCGAGTCGTGGACCTCCTCCCGCAGCGCTTCGTCGCCCAGGCCGGTGAGAACAGGGTGTGAGCCGCTGTGCGCCCCCACGTCGACGCCACGCTCCACCAGATCTCTCAGGCGGCTCCAGCCCAGCACCCGGTGGACCGGCACGGACCCTCCCGTCCCCTCCCAGTCTCCGAGAGAGCCCGCGTAGCCGGAGGGCACGAAGACCGTCGCCGGAAGCTCGGCCTCGAGGAGGATGGGCGCCGCCACGTCCCCGAAGCTCTGCAGGGCGTCATCGAACGTGATGGCGACGGCGTCCTCGCCGGGTGAAGCCCGGAGGATCTCGCGGAGCGGAACGACACGCACCCGGCCGGACGCGAGCCAGCGCACGTGGGCCCGGAAGGCGGACTCGGGCACCGACACCGGCGAGCCCGAGTCGTCGATGGAGTGGTAGGTCAGCACAGCGCGCACGTGATCGCCTCACAACCTCTCGAGCACGGCCGCCGACGCACGCCGCTCCGCGGCTCGCCGGACGATGTCGAGGTAGTCCGGGATCACCGCGCTCTCCACCCAGCGCTCCCGAAAGGCACGGTATCCCGCCGAGGCCAGTCGATCCCGGTGCTCGGGATCCCCCTGGATCCGTCGCATCAGCCGCAACAGGCCCTCCGCTGTCTCGAAGAGCTCGCCACCCCCGGAGGTTCCCACGATCTCGGGAAAGGGTCCCAGGCGGCGGGCGAGGACCGGCGTCCGATGGCTGAAGGCCTCGATCAGCGTGATGCCGAAGGTCTCGTAGCAGAGTGAGGGAACGACGACGGCGAGGCTGTGGTCGTACAGCGCACCGAGTCGCTCCTGCGGCAAGCGCCCCAGGAAATGCACGTGATCGAGCCCCTCGGCGGCGCGGCGCAGCTGCGGCTCGTACGTGCCGTCGCCGACCACGAGGAGGTCCGCCTCTCGAAAGGACCGGAAGAGGGGGAGGACGTCCTGGAGCCCCTTGAGCTTCTCCAGCCTACCGACGAAGAGGAAGTACGGGCGCCCGTGGGGCCTTGGCTTCGGGCCGGCGGAATCGTGTGCGGGCGCCGGGTCAGGCAGGAAGTAGGGAAGCACCTCCATCGGATGGGGAAAGCCGAACTCGTGGTGCTTGTCCCGGCTGAACTCGCTCATCGCGATGAAGGTGTCCACCTCCTCGAGGTCCCGCTCCATGCGGCGGCCGTACCGGTACGCTTGTGGAGGCCGGCGGTGCGCGAGCGCACAGCGCAGGCACTCCTTCCCGGTGCAGAGCTCCCGGCCGTGGCGCCAGAGAACGTGCATCGGACAGACGAGCCAATGCTCGTGC
>JBFFWJ010000459.1:0-3481 GCA_041570315.1 Longimicrobiales bacterium
AAAGCACGTCTACGTCGAGAAGCCCGCGTGCCACAACCCCCGCGAGGGTGAGTTGATGGTCGCGGCTGCACGCAAGTGCGCCCGCGTCGTGCAGATGGGCAACCAGCGCCGCAGCTCGCCGGACGTGGCCGAGGTCCAGGGTGAGACGCCGTCCGGACTGATCGACTTCCGGCGTGCGCTCGACGACCCGGCGATCGACGCGCTCGTCATCGCTGCGCCGGACCACTGGCACATGCCCGCGGCGCTGATGGCGCTCCAGGCGGGCAAGCACGTCTACCTCGAGAAGCCCTGCAGCCACAATCCGCGCGAGGGTGAGCTGCTGGTGGAGGCGGAGGCGAAGTACGGGCTCGTGATGCAGATGGGGAACCAGCAGCGCTCTTCACCCGAGTCCTCGGAGATCATCACCGAGATCCACGGTGGGCTGATCGGTCGCGCCTACTATGCGAGAGCCTGGTATGCGAACACCCGCGGCACGATCGGGACGGGGCGCTCGGCGCCGATCCCGTCATGGCTGGATTACGAGCTCTGGCAGGGTCCGGCGCCCCGCACCGGCTTCCGTGACAACGTCGTGCACTACAACTGGCACTGGTTCTGGCGTTGGGGCACGGGCGAGGTGAACAACAACGGGACGCACGAGATCGACGTCGCTCGCTGGGCCCTCGGTGTGGAATACCCGGAGCGGGTCACCTCCTCCGGCGGCCGCTACCACTTCGACGACGATTGGGAGTTTCCCGATACGCAGGTCTGCACCTTCGAGTTCGAGGGCGGAAAGAGCATCACCTGGGAGGGCCGGAGCTGCAACGGCCGTCCGATCGAGGGTCGGGGTCGCGGCGTCTCCATACACGGGGAGAAGGGGACGGTCGTCGTCGACCGGAACGGGTACGTGGTCTACGACAACGAGAACAACGAAATCAGGCGTCGCGAGCGCGGCGAGACCGAAGAGACCATGGACACGCAGGGTGGGGGGAGCCTGACGGACCTCCACATCGAGAACTTCCTCGCGAGCATCCGGGGCGAGGCCACGCCGACCGCTCCGATTCACGACGGGCGCAAGAGTCAGCTCCTGTGCCACCTCGCCAACATCGCGCAGGCCACGGGCGAGGTGATCACGATGGACGGAGCGCGTATGGCGCACGCCTCGAGAAAGGCCCACGGGCTGTGGAGCCGAGAGTACGAGCCCGGGTGGGAGCCGGTTCTATGAGCCCGACTCGGCGCGAGTTTCTGGCGGCGGCCGGCGTCGGGGCAGTGGGGCTCGCCGGTGCGCGAATCGCCGAGGGGGCGTCGGCCGGCCCGCTCGGGAGGCAGACGGCGGCCATTCGTTTGGGCGTCGCCAGCTACTCCCTCCGCAACTTCTCCCGCGACTACGCGATCGGCGCGATCCGCGAGCTCGGGACGCCGTACGTCAACATCAAGTCCTTCCACCAGCCCTACGAGGCCACCCGGGAAGCGCTGATCGAGGGGCGGCGTGTCTTCGAGTCGGCCGGCCTTCGGATCGTCGGCGGCGGGACGATCACCCTCCAGACCGATACCGACGAGGACGTCCGGTCCTACTTCGAGTACGCCCGAGCCAGCGGGATGCCG
Organism: Longimicrobiales bacterium; assembly: GCA_041570315.1. Lineage (GTDB taxonomy): Bacteria > Gemmatimonadota > Gemmatimonadetes > Longimicrobiales > Gaopeijiaceae > JBFFWJ01. The sequence continues at coordinate 1,582 of JBFFWJ010000459.1, forward strand.
CTGATGGTGATCGCGCCCACGCGCCAGACGATGCCCCGTATCGAGCGGTTCGTGCAGGAGTACGACATCCAGGTCGCCATTCACAATCACGGGCCGGAGGACGACCACTTCCCGGGCCCCCAGGACATCCTGCCGGTGATCCGCGACATGGATCCACGCGTGGGGGTCTGCCTCGACGTCGGCCACACGGCGCGCACGGGCATCGACGTGGCCGAGGCCGCCGAGATGTGCGGCGATCGGCTTCTCGACATGCACGTGAAGGATCTCGCCGACCTCGGTGACCGCGGGAGCCAGTGCGTCGTGGGCGAGGGAAAGATCCCGGTCGCCCGGACCTTCGCCGCGCTTCTGAGAATGGGATACGGGGGGTACGTGAACCTGGAGTACGAGATCGATGCCTCGAACCCGCTGCCGGGGATGAAGCGCTCCTTCGCCTTCATGCGCGGCGTGATCGCGGGTCTGTCGGCCTAGTCGGCTCGTTGGTCGGGGTCGCGTACGCCCGAGCGGGGCTTCTGGGCAACCCCTCGGACGGATACGAGGGCAAGGCGATCGCCCTGCCCGTGCGCAACTTCGAGGCACGCGTCACGGTGGAGCCCGGGGAGCGTGAAGGGCCCGAGGTGCGGGCCGTCCCGGGTCTCGACCGACTGATCCACGCGGCCGTGCGGCGCCTCGTCCGGCACGTCGGCCGAGACGACCTCCTCCGGGACCCGATCGCGATCTCGTGCGAGACCACGATTCCGAGGCAGGTCGGCCTCGCGGGCTCGAGCGCCGTCGTCATCGCCACGCTCCGCGCCCTCGGGGAGCGTTGGGATGCGGGGCTCCCCGCCTTCGAGCTGGCCGAGATGGCGCTGGCGGTCGAGGTGGAGGACCTGGGGATTGCGGCCGGGCCCATGGACCGGGTCGTGCAAGCCTACGAACGGCTGGTGGTGATGGACCTGGCGCCTCCGCGCACCGAGGCATCCTACGGGACGCTCGATCCGGAGCTGCTCCCCCCGATGCTCATCGCGTGGGACCCGACCGGCGGAGCGTCGTCCGGCGTGCCGCACTCGGACCTGCGCGAGCGATGGCGGCGGGGCGACGCGGAGGTCCATCGAACGATCGAAGAGCTGCGGGCGCTCGTGGACCGGGGGGTCGAGGCGCTCCGGGCCGGAGATCACCGAGCCCTCATGGGGATGGTCGACCGCAACTTCGAGCTTCGCTGCCGTGTCTTCGCCGTGGGTGAAGCGGACCGGCGCATGGTGTCGATCGCCCGGGGCTTCGGCGCCGCGGCCAAGCTCTGCGGCTCGGGCGGCGCGGTGCTCGTCCTTCCGGCGGAGGAGGCGGATCGGTCCGCGCTCGAAGCCGGATTCCACGAAGCGGGCTTTCGGACCTGCCGCCCGGTGGTCGCGTGAAGGCGTACGTGCTGGCGGCCGGATACGCCACGCGCATGTATCCGCTGACGCGCGACGTTCCCAAGGCCCTCCTCGAAGTCTCAGGCGAGCCGATCCTCACGCACATCATGCGACGGGTGAGGGAGATCGAAGGGATCGACGAGGTCGTCGTGGTCACCAACGCCCGCTTCTTCGCCCAGTTCGAGGCGTGGCGGGAGGCGCAGGAGCCCTGGGCGCCCATCATCGTCCTGAACGACGGGAGCACCGCCAACGACCATCGTCTGGGCGCGATCGGCGATCTGCGCTTCGCCCTCGAGCGGGTGCCCCTGGACGGCCAGGCCGCGCTGGTGCTCGCGAGCGACAACCTCGTGGACGCGGATCTCACCGAGGCGGCCCGTGTGTTTCGGGAGCGTGCGCGGACGACGCTGATCGTCCGTCGGGTCGAGCATGACGGCGGCCCCTCTCCCTACAACGAGGTCACGCTCGGACCGGATGGGCGTGTGATCGGCTTTCGTGAGAAGCCCGCCGATCCC
>JBFFWJ010000460.1:0-3481 GCA_041570315.1 Longimicrobiales bacterium
GGACCAGGCCCGGGCGCGGATCGTCCAGTCGTCGCTGACCAGCGACCAGGTCGCGCCGCCGTCGTCGGATCGGAAGAGCCCCCCGCCCGGATCGGCCTCGACCATCGCGAACACCCGATCCGGGTTCGCCCGCGACACGTCGATCGAGGTCTTGCCCATCAGCTCGGGCAGGCCGTCGTTGATCCGGACCCAGGTGTCGCCCCCGTCCGTCGACTTCCAGAAGCCGCTCCCCGGACCCCCGCTGACGACCTGCCACGGGAGGCGCCGGTGGTCCCAGAAGGCGGCGTACAGGATGCGCGGATTGCCCATGTCCATGGACAGATCGGACGCCCCCGAGTCCTCGTCGACGTAGAGGATCTTCTCCCACGTGCGACCGCCGTCTCGCGAGCGGTAGACGCCGCGCTCGTCGTTGGCGCCGTACGGCGCGCCCTGAGCCGCCACGTACACGAGGTCGGGATCGTCCGGATGCACGCGGATCCGGGAGATCGACCGCGTCCGCTCGAGGCCCATGTGGGTCCACGTCCGCCCCGCGTCGGTGGAGCGGTAGACCCCGTCGCCGTGCGAGGTCATCACGCCGCGGATCGCGTGCTCGCCCATCCCCACGTACACCACGTTCGGGTCGGACTCCGCCACCGCGATCGCCCCCACCGACGAGGTCCCGATCTGCCCGTCGGTGACGTTCGTCCAGGTCGAGCCCGCGTCGGTCGTCTTCCAGACGCCCCCGCCGACGCCGCCGAAGTAGTAGGTCATCGGCTCCGACACGACGCCGGTCGAGGCGACGGAGCGCCCCCCGCGGAACGGGCCGATCTCGCGCCAGCTCATGCCGGCCCAGGCCTCGCCCGCTTCGGCGGCGTCCTGGGCGGCCGCGGACCGTGGGCCCGGCACGCCGAGGGCGAGCAGGACGAGGAGCGGGAGAGGATGTCGGACGAGGGCGGTCGGGACGCGGGCGAGCATGGGGACTCCGGAGGTCGGATTCGGGGGGAGGGCAACAGACCGGACCGCAGCGGCCGGCGCAAGGCGCGGAGCCGCTCGTCCTCGCCGACCCGGCCGGGCCGCGCGACCCGGGAGGAGCTCCTGTCGACGGGCGATGCCGAGACGTATCCTGCGCTCGATGCGATCCCTCGGCACCCTCGTCCTCGGCGCCTTCGCGACCGTTCTCCTCCAGGCGACGCCGTTGGGGGCGCAGGCCGCCGCGGTGCGTGCGGAGCGCCTCCTCGACCGTCCGATCGTCACGCCCGACCTGCACCCCTCGATCGGGGTCAACATCCAGGGGCCGTCCCTGATCCGAGTGCCCGACTGGATCGAGGGTCGGCTGGGCGCCTACTACCTCTACTTCGCCGACCACAAGGGCCGCTACATCCGGTTGGCCTACGCCGACGACCTCCTCGGACCCTGGCGGATCCATCCCCCGGGGAGCCTGCGGATCGAGGACTCGCACTTCCTCACGGAGCCGCCCGAGGTCTCGCCGGAGGAGCTCGCTCGCCTCGCCGCGCGACGCGGAGGGGTCCAGATCTCGCACGACCTGCTGACGGAGGTGACGACGCCGCACATCGCTTCCCCCGACGTGCACGTCGACGCCGTGGGCCGCCGGATCGTCATGTACTTCCACGGGCTCGACGGCGTGGGCCGCCAGGTCTCACGGGTCGCGACCTCGGCCGACGGGATCCGCTTCCAGGCCCGACCCGAAGTGCTGGGCCGCACGTACATGAGGGTCTTCTCCTACGGCGGCTACACGTACGCGCTCTCGATGCCCGGCCAGCTGTACCGCTCCCGCGATCCGCTCGGCGGCTTCGCGGAGGGTCCGCGCCTCTTCAACCCCGACATGCGCCACTCCGCGCTGCTCCTCCGCGACCGGACGCTGTACGTCTTCTGGACGCAGGTGGGACACGCCCCGGAGCGCGTGCTGGTCAGCACCCTCGATCTGGCGGGCGATTGGACCCGATGGACGGAGGGCCCCGCCATGGAGGTCCTGCGCCCCGAGCGCGCCTGGGAGGGGGCCGATGCCCCGCTGGTGCCCTCGGTCCGCAGCACGGCCTACGGGCACGTCCACCAGCTGCGCGATCCGGCCATCTTCGAGGAGGACGGCCGGATCTTCCTCCTCTACGCCGTGGCGGGCGAGAGCGGAATCGCCATCGCCGAGATCTTCCTGAACCCGTGAGCCTAGCTCCGCGGCCGGAGCTCGAAGAGCCAGATGCCGCCGGAAGCGACCTCCGAGACCGGCACGCCCGCTCCGCCCAGGTACTTCCGGCCGAGCTCCGCCAGAACGGGTGCCGCCACGGCGTCGTCCTCCCGGATCCTGACCATCTGACGCTCGTACAGCGTTCCGTCGACACGCAGGACCGCCCGCCCGTCCGCCTCCGCCTCCTTGGGCCACTGCTTCCACAGCTTGCCCCACGACGTGTTCATGTAGCCCGAGGCGATGAAGATCCGACCCTCGTGCTCCATGATCCACGTCGTGCGCGAGCGCGGCGGATCGACGAGCTGGAAGTGCACGGTCGGGTAGTCGCGCAGGAAGCCCCAGTCCGGCTCACGAGGTCCGGCGTAGAGCTCACCCGAGCGAAAGGGTCCGGCGGCCACGATCTCCAGCGGACCGCCGAAGGGCCCGTCGTGCCGGCGCGCGGCGGCCAGCACTCCGACCGACGCCAGCGCGAGGAGAACCGCCGCGCCACCCAGGAACCGCAGCACCCACTTCATGTCCGCCTCCTTCTCGTCGGGAGACACTCGACCACCCTGCCTACCCCGCCATCACCCTCTCGTGCAGGGACTCCACGGTGCGCCACGCCGACTGCACCGCACCCTCGAGCCACGCCGGCCGCGCGCTGGTGCCCGCCGAGCCCAGGTAGATGCGTCCGTCCGGCCTGCTGAGCTTCTCGCGCAGCTCGGCGCTCGGCGTCCGGCCGTACGCGCCCATGCTGTACGGGACCTTCTCCCACCACACCGCGTAGGCGGCCTCGAACTCGTCTCGGATCTGCGGATGGACCTTGCCGGCCCGGCTCAGCACGTGCTCGACGCGACCGCGGATGGGCCGGTCCGAGAGCCCCGCCTGGCCTCCTCCACCGTAGTACCCGAGCAGCACGCCCTTCTTCGTGAAGTAGTCGTTGGACGGGTAGGAGAACTCGCCGAGCTCCAGGCTCCGGCTCCACAGATGACCGCCGAAGATGCCCTCGTCCTCCTCCCAGAAGCGCCGCCCCATCTGCAGCCCCATCTTCGCAGAGTTGCTGTGCTGCGTCTCGGCGACCGCGGCGGCCATCTCCGGGGAGAGGCTCACGTCTACGGTCTTGAGGATGGACATGGGCAGGCAGCACACGCAGTAGTCGGCGCTCTCCTCGGTCTCGCGCCCGCTGCGCGTGTCCCGCCACGCGACGCGCACACCGGTGTCCGACTGGCGGATCGAGCGCACCTCGGCCCCGAGCGTGATCCGCTCGCCCATGGCGCGCTCGAAGGCGAACGCGATCTCCTGCATGCCCCCGATCGGCTGGAA
>JBFFWJ010000461.1:0-3456 GCA_041570315.1 Longimicrobiales bacterium
ACATGCGCACCGCCGCGGCGGGAGCCGTGGCGGCCAAGCACCTCGCCCCCGAGGCCGTCGATAACATCGGAATCGTCGGCACCGGCGTGCAGGCAAGGATGCAGCTCGAGATGCTGCGCACCGTGGTCGACTGCTCCCGCTGCCTCGTATGGGGTCGGGACACGACCAAGGTCGGGCTGCTGATCGACGATCTTCGAGCATCCCCGACGATCCGGGACTGGGGCCTGGCGATCGGGGCCGCCGAGTCCCTCGACCACCTGACGTCCCGGTGCGATCTCATCGTCACCACGACCTCGTCCAGGACTCCCCTGATCCGTGCCGATCAGGTGAGACGAGGCACGCACGTCACGGCGATGGGATCGGACGACGAGGGAAAGCACGAGCTCGACGCCGCCCTCCTGGCGAAAGCCGATCGCGTCGTCGCCGACAGCATCTCGCAGTGCAGCCGGCACGGCGAGTGCGGGCACGCGATCCGGGCCGGACTCATCGAGGAGGGCTCCCTCGTCGAGCTGGGACAGGTCATCCGTGACCCAGCCCTCGGGCGAACGGGCCCCGATCAGATCACGGTCGCGGACCTGACCGGCGTCGCGATCCAGGACATCCAGATCGCCGGGATGGTCGAGCGCGCCCGCAGGTCGCAGGGGGCTCGGCACCACCCGACGCCGATGCCGCCCCCGTAAAGGATCCCGGTCCCGAGCGGCCGGTGGAGCGCCGCGCCGTGCTCGACGATCTCGTCAGGGCGCCCGTCCCCGGGCCAGCCGAGCGAGCACGAGGTCCGCCAGAGCGACGTCTCCCGCGTCCGCGTATCCGTACGAGGCTCGGACCACCGGCCGGTCGATCTTCACGACTCGCGAGAGGTCGATCGGCGTTCCCACGACGACCGCGTCGCAATCGACGCTGTTGATGGTCCGCTCGAGGTCCTCCAGCTGCTCCTCGCCGTAGCCGAGAGCGGGGAGCACGTCGTGCAGGTGCGGATAGCTCTCGAACGCGCCGGCGATCTCCCCGAACGCGTAGGGCCGCGGATCGACGACCTCGGCCGCGCCGGCCGCCTGCGCGGCCAGCAGCCCTGCGCCGTAGGGCATGCCGCCGTGCGTGGTCGTCGGACCGTCCTCGAGCACGAGCACCCGCTTGCCCGTGACCGCCTCCGGCCGGTCGAGCGCGTACGGGGACCGCCCCATCACGATCTCGGCGTCCGGGTTGCGGTCGCGCGCATTCGCGAGCACGGTCGCGATCTGAGCCTCGGTGGCCTGATCGGTCTTGGCCACCACCAGGATGTCGGCGTGCTCCAGGTTCCACGCGCTCGGGAAGTACGTCAGCTCGTCGCCGGCGCGGAGCGGATCGAGCAGCGTCACGAGGACGTCGGGGATGACGAAGGGCGCGTCGTTGTTGCCGCCGTCCCAGAGCACGACGTCGGATTCGAGCTCGGCGACACCCAGGACCTTCGGGTAGTCGGCGCCGGCATAGACGACGCTCCCCCGCTCGATGTGGGGCTCGTACTCCTCCATCTCCTCGATCGTGCAGTCCTGCCGCCGCAGGTCCTCGAGGACCTCGAACCGCTGGACGACCTGCCGCCGGAGATTGCCGTACGGCATGGGATGGCGAACGACCCCGACCCTGTGGCCCTGCCCGCGCAGGGCGGCCGTGAGGTGCCGGGAGACGGCGCTCTTGCCGCAGCCCGTGCGCACCGCGCACACGGCGACGCACGGACGGTTCACCGGAAGCTGGGTGCCCGCGACGTCGTACGGCTCGAACACGGCACCGAGCGCTTCCACCCGCTCGGCGATGGCCGCGAGCTCACCCAGCGGTGCGTCGGAGTACGCGAAGACGACCTCGTCGATCGAGCTCGCGCGGATCACCTCCTCCAGATCGTGCTGGGGGAGGATGTCGATGCCGTCCGGATACAGGGCGCCGGACAGGACGGCGGGATAGCGCCGATTCTCGATGTGCGGGATCTGGGCCGCCGTGAAGGCCACGACCTCCCTCGTGTGGTCGTGCCGGTACCGGGTGTTGAAGACGTGGAAGTCCCTGCCCCCGGCGCCGAGGATGACCACGCGTCTCCGCTCCTCCTCCATCGTGCTCATGCTCTCCGACTCATGCTCTCCGACTCATGCTCTCCGACTCTTGCGGGGTTCCAAGTCTCTGCCCCGACGGGGCGCCGTCACCTCGGGCGCCCGAGGCGCCCCGCAGAGGTCCGAGACGGGACGTGGCCGAAGGTGCTTCAGTCCTCCAACTCGGTCCACGCGCGCCCGAGCCACTGGCCCGCGGCGAAGATGGCGACGTCGACGAGGGCGTTCGGTACGGTCTCGGGGCCCGAGATGTCGAAGATCTCCCGGCCGATGCGCCGGCGCTCCGCGTATTGCTCCAGCAACTCGTACGCCACCGCAGCCGGGAGCGAGACGCGAAACGGAGCCCGCACGAGCCCCATCGCGAGCCCGGTCGAGAAGTGGACGAGCGTCCACGGGTCGAGCAAGGCGCGATTCTGGTCCCGCTTCTTCGTGGCCAGCAGCTTCATGATGCCGGTGTCCCGGATCCGCGTCGGCGCGGCGTCCCATCCGCGGCTGCGGCGACGCTGCCCGGGGCTGGGTGTCCCGGAACGGCTCGTACGAGCCCTACGCAGTATGGAACCCCGAAGTCGCCGCCCGGTTCGGTGGCGTGCGCGCGCGTCGGACGCCGACGATCGCGACGCGGGCGGGGCCGTCCCGGCCCGGACCACCACGAGCCCGTGGGGCTCTGCCCGACAGACGCGGATGGGCACAGGGGACAGCTTGGGGCACAGCTTGGGGCACGGCCCGATGGGGCCCTCGATCGATCCTGGAGGTTACGCATGCTCTCCTACCTTCTGCTCTTTCTCGGCGCGGCCGCCGTCGCCTTCTGGGGCATCGCTCATCTCGTCAAGACGGGACCGGTGGTGGCCGGGTTCGAGCCGCTCACCGACGACAACCGTCACGTTCTCAGGATGGAATGGGTCGTCGAGGGCGTGGCCTTGGTGTTCGTCGCGGCGCTGATCGCGACGACCGCGGCGATCCGCGGGCCGCGCGCGCCGGGGGCGGGCCTGGTCTTCGGCATGTCGGCGGGCTTTCTGGCCGCCATGGCCGTGGTGAGCCTCTTCACGGGGGCCCGCGCCTCACCGCTCCCCTACAAGCTGTGCGCCCCGATCTTCGCGAGCGCGGCGCTCCTGGTCTTCGCCGGCGGCTTCGTGGTGTGATCGGCGGCACGCTCCTCCCGCTCCTCGCAGGGGCAAGGACGGCTCGCACACGGCGACCGGTCGCCGCGGGGGCACCGGCTACGACGCCCCGCGCAGTGCGCGCAGGCCGGTGCGCCCGAGGCGTCCGGAGCCTATCATCGCCGTCGTCCCGAGCCTCCGAGGCCACCGTGATCCCAGCCCCGTCCCGACCCGCGATCCGTCGCCTTCGTCCCTGCCCCGGCGTCCGGGCGCTCGTCCTCGCCGCGGCCCTG
>JBFFWJ010000462.1:0-3456 GCA_041570315.1 Longimicrobiales bacterium
GCCGGGAATCGGGGGGAAGAAGTTGAAGGGTACCAGCCCCGCGGCCACGGCGCCCGTCGTCACGATCAGCAGCGCGGTGGCCACGGCGACGCTGACGTACCGGGCGTCGACGACCTTCCTCAGCGCCGGGATGTAGCGCTCCTCCGTGAAGCGGGCGAGCCAGGCGCTCACGCGGAGCTGAGCCCGGTCGATCGGCGCGAACACCTTGTCCCAGCGGTTGCCCTCGCCGTCGTGGCCGTGGGAGAGGTGCGCCGGGAGGATGAAGAACGACTCGATCAACGAGAAGAAGAGGACGGCGATCACCACCAGGGGAATGAGTCGGAAGATCTTCCCCGTGACTCCGGGCACGAAGAGAAGGGGGGAGAAGGCGACCATCGTCGTCAGGACGGAGAAGGTGACCGGCACGGCCATCTCGCGCGTCCCGCGAATCGCCGCCTCCATGCGCCCGATGCCGCGCGACCGCATCGAATGGACGTTCTCGCCGACCACGATCGCGTCGTCGACGACCAGCCCGAGCGTGACGATGAGCGCGAACAGCGTGATCACGTTGATCGACAGGTCGACCGGCACCATGGCCAGGAAGGCGCCGAGGAACGAGATCGGGATGCCGAGGGCCACCCACCCGGCCAGGCCGTGGTTCAGGAACAGCCCGAGCAGCACGAGCACCAGGACCAGCCCGAGCGCGGCGTTGCGGAAGAGCTGGTCGATCCGCTCCCGCAGCGTCTCGGAGTCGTCGTTCCAGATGGAGACCGTGATCGGGTCGGGGATCCGCAGGGCTAGGTCGGCCGCGTAGGCCCTGACCGTCTCGGCGATCTCCGTCGGCGTCTGGCTGCCCACGCGGAAGACCACGAGCTGTACCGCGGGGCGGCCGTTGAAGAAGAGGGACTGATCGGTGTCCTGGAAGCCGTCGCGCACGGTGGCTACGTCGCCCACCCGGAGCTCGCCGCCGTTGGGCGCGGCCCGGATCACGATGTCCTCGAATCCCTCGGCCCTCCGGCGGCGGTCGACGACGCGGACCAGGATCTCGCCGCTCTCCGTCTCGAGCTCTCCTCCCGGGAGGTCCACGGAGGCCTGCCGCACCTGCTGCGCGATGTCGTCCAGCGTCAGGCCGTAGGCCTCGAGCTCCTCGCGTGGAACTTCGATGCTGATCTCGAGAGGCCGCACCCCGGAGAGATCGATCTGGGTGATGCCGGTCGTGCCCAGCAGCTCGTCCCGCGCCGCCTCGGCCAGCGCCTGAAGGCTCTCGAGGTCCCGGTCGCCGGACAGGACGAGCGAGACCACGGGCTGGCGTCGCCCGGCCGTGGCGATCGTGGGCCGCTCGGCCTCTCCCGGGAAGGACGTGATCCGGTCGACGAGGTTCGTGACGTCGGCCAGCACCCGGTCGGCGTCCGCCCCCAGGAGCAGCTCGATCGACACCGATCCCGATCCCTCCCGGGACACCGACGTGACGCGTCGCACGCCCTCCACGCTGCGCACCGCTTCCTCGACCGCGAGAACGATCCCCTGCTCGACCTCCGCCGGGCTCGCGCCCGGGTAGGGCACGGACACGGTGATGACGTCGAGGTCGAAGGCCGGGAAGACCTCCTGCTTGAGTCCGACGGTGGCGAGCAGCCCCCCCAGCAGGATCACGAGCATGAGCAGGTTGGCGGCGACGGGGTTGCCGGCCATCCATGCGATCGGGCCGCGATCCAGCGCGGGCTCCCGCTCGGTCACGATTCGTCCCGGACGAAGCGGACCCTCGTCCCCTCGACGGGTGCGCCGAGCGGGCTCGTCACCAGGGCGTCGCCGCCCCTCAGGCCGTCCCGGACGTAGACGAACCCTTCGTCTCCCCAGACGGGCTCGAGCACCCGTCTCTGCAGGGTGCTGTCCGGGGAGACCACCCAGACCGTGCCTCCATCGTACACGGCGCCGCGGGGGACACGGACGACCGAGTCCAGGACGCGGCCCTCGATCTCGGCGTCGACGCTCGCCCCGGGAAGCAGCGGCAGCCCACCCGCCCGGTCGAGCGGGTCATCGATCAGCACCAGGATCTCCGCTCGGCGGGTCTGCGGGTCCAGGCGATCGACGAGGCCGACGACCCGGCCGACGCGCTCGACGTCCTCTCCGGTCCGGAGGCGCTGTCGGATCGTGACCGGGCTGCCGCTCGCGCCGCCGGACGGAAGCTCGACCAGCGCCAGATCCTCCAGGCGGACCGACAGGGTTGCCCTGAGCTGGTCCGTGCCGACGAGCCGGGCGATCGTGGTCTGCTGGCCGACCACCTGTCCGACGTCGACGGACTCCTCGACGACGGACGCGTTGAACGGAGCGCGGATCACGGTCCGCTCCAGGTCGAGCTCGGCGCGCGCGAGCGCGCTTCGGCTGGACGTCAGGTTCATCTCCGCGGCGGCCCGCTGGCTCTCGCGAAGCACGAGCGGGGAAGGCTCGCCCCCGGTGCCGAGAATCTCCCACTCCTCGCGCGCGGTCTCCTGCCGGGCGGTCTCGAGCTCGAGCTCCAGCTCGGCGCTGCGCACCTGTCCCCTCTGCTGCTCGACGGCCAGCTCGTAGTCACGCGGATCGATTCGCACGAGAACGTCGCCCGCCCGCACGCTGCCACCCGGCACGACGGTCCCCGACACGGCCACGACGCGCCCCGCCACCTCCGGGACGACGGTCACCTCGCGGGCGGGCGAGGTGATCCCGGTCGCGAGCACGACGGCCCGCACCGAGTCGCTCTCGACGTTCTCCGTGCGCACCGTCGGAAGCGCGCGCTCCGGGACGAATGCCTCCGATTCGGGGGCGAGCGTCACGAGGATCGTGGCGACGGCGACGCCCGCGAGCACGACGAGCAGGGGCAGGACGGCCCTCTTCCGGCTCGAGCTCATGAGGACTCCAGGAGCCGTCGGCGCAACCCGTCGGTCCAGGGACCGCCGACGGCCTGACGGTACTCGATCCAGGACGCCAGCACGCTGCGCTGCGTGCGGATCACGCCCAGCTCGGCCTGCTGCATTCCGTTCATCGCGTTCAGGACGTCGAGGACGGTCGCGAGCCCTGCCAGGTAGCGCCGGCGGGATTCCTCGAATGCCCGCTCCGAAGCTTCCAGCTGATCCTCGAGGGCCGCCAGCTGGGCCCGCTGCTCCTCTTCCTGGATGGCCGCGGTGACCATCTCGGCGGCCGCGCTCCGGCGGAGCTGATCGTACGACGAGCGGGCCGCTTGCGCACCGGCCGCCGCCTCCCGGATGCGTCCGGGGCGGTCGAACCCGTCCAGGATGGGCAGCGATACCGTGAGCGAGGCGCCCCACGTGGACTGACTGACGGTCGACAGGCTGCGGAAGAACTGCGAGCCCGAGCTCGCGGACAGCTCGACGACCGGGAGCCGACCCCACCTGGCCTCGGAGGCGCGCGCGTCGGCGGCCTCGACACGGTCCTCCGCGCTGCGGATGTCGGGCCGGCCCTCGGGGGCCGACGCGAGATCGGCCA
>JBFFWJ010000463.1:0-3453 GCA_041570315.1 Longimicrobiales bacterium
GAGGGCGAGCCGGTGGCGGGCGTGATCGGGCTGCTGCTCGACGACGCGCTCGTCGCGGGCGCGGCGGCGCGCGTCGACGGGCTTCCGCTGGTCTCCCCGACGGCCCGAAGCGCGGCGCAGGCCGGGGGGGCGGTGTATTCGCTCGAGGGTGCGGACGTGGGGGCGGCTCAGGCCGTGGCCTTCTATTCGGTCCTGAGGGCGCATCAGAGGGTGGCGATGGTCTATCCCGACACGCCCGAGGCCTCGGAGGAGGCGGACGCCTTCGAGTCGGTCAGCACGGCCTTCGGCATCCCGACGGTCGGACGGTTTCCCTATCCACCGGGGGCCACCGACTTCGAGGAGCAGTTCCGCCTCGCACAGGCTGCCCTGCGGGCGCAGGAGATCGCCGCGCTCGGCCTGACCGAAGCGGACACGCTGGTCGCGGTCGCCGAGCTCCTCGAGCCCGCGGGCCTCTTCATGCCGATCCCCTCCGAGGACGTCGAGTTCGTCGCTCCCCAGTTCGCACATCACGGTCTCGACACGCTCGCCATCGAGCCCCTGGGGACGACCGGCTGGACCGATCCCGTCGCCCTCGCGCAGGTCGACGCCCGACTCCTGGAGGGTGTGGTGGCGACGGCCGCGGTCGACGGCGGACCGGCCTCCCCGGGCTACGCCCGATTCCGGCAGGCCTACGAGGCGTACTTCCAGCGGAGCCTGGTCTCGACCACGCCCGCCCTCGGCTACGACGCCGCCCTCCTCCTCCTCGAGGCGCTCCGGCCGGGAAGGCTGCAGCCCGAAGCGGTCGAGCGCTCGTTCGACGGCCTCGTCGATGTGGAGGGCGCGACCGGGCGCTTCTCGATCGTGGAGGACCGTGTCGTGCGCCGTACCGAGGTCGTGCGCATCGAGGGAGGACGGCTCGTGCCCGTCCCGATCGGCTGATGTCGATTCACGACAAGCTGGCCCGGCTCGAGCGCCTGCGGGCGGCCTCGGAGGAGGGCGGGGGCGAGGCGCGGGTCAAGGCGCAGCACGAGCGGGGCAAGCTGTCCGCTCGCGAGCGACTCGATCTCCTCTTGGACGAGGGGTCCTTCGTCGAGATGGACCGCTTCGTCACGCACCGCTCCAGCGACTTCGGGCTCGCCGACCGGAAGGTCCTCGGGGATGGGGTGGTCACGGGCTACGGCGCCGTCCACGGCCGGCTCGTCTACGTGTTCAGCCAGGACTTCACCGTGTTCGGCGGCTCGCTGTCCGAGGCCCACGCCGAGAAGATCGTCAAGCTTCAGGACATGGCGCTCAAGAACGGCGCCCCCCTCATCGGGCTGAACGACTCCGGCGGCGCGCGCATCCAGGAGGGGGTCGTGAGCCTGGGCGGCTACGCGGACATCTTCCTCCGCAACACGCTTGCCTCGGGGGTGATTCCCCAGATCAGCGTGATCCTCGGGCCGTGCGCCGGTGGGGCCGTCTACTCACCGGCGATCACCGACTTCGTCTACATGGTGCGCGGGATCAGCTACATGTTCGTCACGGGCCCCAACGTGGTGAAGACGGTCACGCACGAGGAGATCGACATGGAGGGGCTCGGCGGCGCCGACGTGCATGCGGAGAAGTCGGGCGTCGCGCACTTCGCGTGCGACTCCGAGGGGGAGTGCCTCGCCTCGGTTCGGGAGCTCCTGCGCTTCCTGCCACAGAACAATCGTGACCTGCCCCCGCACGCGCCCGACGAGGACCCGCACGATCGGCGCGACTCGATTCTACTCGAGCTCGTACCGGATAACCCCAATCATCCCTACGACATGCATGAGGTCATCCGAAGGGTGGTCGACGGGGGTGAGTTCTACGAGGTGCACGCGCGCTTCGCGCGCAATCTGATCGTCGGGTTCGCCCACCTCGGCGGACATGCGGTGGGTGTGATCGCGAACCAGCCGGCCGTTCTGGCGGGCGTGCTCGACATCGACTCCTCCGACAAGGGAGCGCGCTTCGTGCGCTTCTGCGACGCCTTCAACATCCCGCTCGTGGTCTTCGAGGACGTCCCCGGCTTCCTCCCGGGCGTGGCCCAGGAGCACGGGGGCATCATCCGCCACGGGGCCAAGCTCCTCTACGCCTTCGCCGAGGCGACGGTGCCCAAGGTCACGGTGATCACCCGAAAGGCCTACGGCGGCGCCTACGACGTCATGAACTCCAAGCACATCCGGGGCGACGTCAACCTCGCCTGGCCCCAGGCGGAGATCGCCGTGATGGGGCCCAAGGGCGCGGTGGAGGTGCTCTTTCGCAAGGAGATCGCGGCGGCCGAAGACCCCCAGGCGGCCACCGATGCGCGTATCGAGGAGTACCGGGAGAAGTTCGCGCACCCGTACGAGGCGGCGGCCCGGGGCTTCGTCGACGACGTCATCGATCCCCGCGACACCCGGCTTCGGCTGATCTCGGCGCTCGACATGCTGCGCAACAAGCGCGACGAGAACCCCGTCCGCAAGCACGGCAACATCCCGCTCTGACCCCTGTCGGGGTGGGCGCGCCGCGCCGCCCCGCCCGGTCCGCCCGCGGCGCCGGGCGTGCCGACGGCGATCGCCGAGCTCGGAGCCCGGCAACCCCCTCGCCGGCCGGCGGCATCCTACGGGTACGACGAGACGATGCACCCCACGGAGGGACGATGATGAGGATGGGTGAACTCCCGAGGCTGCTCGGGGCTCTGGCCATGGCCTCCCTGTGTCTGGCGGCGGCGCCCGCGCCGAGCGCGGCGCAGGCCGGGGCCGACTGCCGATGTGTCGACCGGGACGGCAACGAGATCGAGAGCTGCTCGTGCCTGCGCGTCCCGCGCGTCGAAGGCATGCTGCGCTCGCTGGGCTTTTCCGACGCCCGGCCCCGGCTCGGCATCTCGGTGGACGTGCGCCAGAGCGCGCGGCGGGATGCGACCGGCGCGCTCGTCACCGACGTGCTGGAGGACGGTCCGGCGGACGAGGTGGGGCTGCGCAGGGGGGACGTGATCACGAGCGTCGACGGGCGCTCGCTGCTCGAGCCGCTCCCCGGCGACGCCGAGGAGGACTTCGACCTCGACCAGTCGGTGCCGGTCCAACGCCTCCTGGCGATCGCCGAGGGCCTCGAGCCCGGGCAGAGCGTCGAGATCGAGTACCTTCGCGAGGGTGAGTCCCGCTCGGCGACCGTGGAGGCGGAGGACCTGTCGACGGCGTGGGGAATGCGCGGCCCCATGGTCGCCCCCGGGTGGGATGCCCGGGAGCTCCGGGAGCGGCTCCGCTCGCTCGGCGAGGAGGCGAGGGTGCTCGAGTTGAGGCGGCAGCGCGACCTCGCGCGCGTCCCGGGGGCGCCGCGAGGCGAGGTACGGGTCTTCGGGGGCCGCGACGGGCCCGCTCTCTTCCTCGACGGCTTCGGCCGGTCGCTCGGGCTCGACCTGGTCGCGTTGAACCCGTCGCTCGGATCCTACTTCGGCGCGGACGAGGGCGTGCTCGTCGCGGACGTGGACGA
>JBFFWJ010000464.1:0-3453 GCA_041570315.1 Longimicrobiales bacterium
AGTTGGCCGACGGCACGGGAACGGCCCTGTCGGTGGTGCGCCAGCTCAGACCGAGCTGGCTGAGGGCCCGCAACCCCGGAAGGCCGAGCACCGGGGGCCTGCCGATCTATCCCGCGGTCTTCCTCGACCAGCTCCGGCTGGGGCCGATCCAGTCGCTCGATGACGTGTCGTCGCAGATCATCCAGCGGATCGAGCTTCTGGACATGAGGGACGCGACGATCCTCTTCGGGGAAGGATACCCCGCCGGGGTCATCCGGGTGGTCACGGTCCCTCCGGGCGAGGGCCCCTGATGGCGCATCCGACTATCCGATGAGCCGGCTCGGGGGCACGGGGCCGCGGTCCCAGTCCTGGACGCTCGAGATGTCGGGATAGCCCCAGTCCTCTCCGCTCCACCCGTCGAAGCCGTCCATGCGGAAGGCCCAGAGCCCGGTCGACGAGTCCGACACGACGATGAGCCCATCGGCGTTTCGCACGTCGACGCCGAACGCGCCGTTGAAGACGGGGTTGAAGTCGTCGTTGAGCGGGCCGATGTAGGTGTCGTAGAAAGCCACGGTGCGTGGGTTGTGCGGGTCCATCAGCGAGAAGACCTGCAGGCCGTCGACGTAGCCGGAGACGAAGACGAACGGCCACCGCACCTCGTGGTTGTGCACGAGGTGCTGCCAGTCGGCGGTCCACGCCGAGATCGGCGAGCGGACGACCTGCGTCCGCCCCTCCAGCGCCGGCTGCACGTCGAAGATCCGCAGCGGCGCGTGCCGGTACTCCGTCTCCGCCACGACGTAGCGTCCATCGGGCGAAGGCGTGACCGTGTGGCCGAAGCTCACCCCGGCGACACCCGCCAGGGAGAAGAGCAGGGTCGGAGCCTCGACGTCCGAAACGTCGAACACGTAGTACCCACCGGTTCCGCCACCGTAGAACCGGTCCGTGCCGGTGTCGGGGTGGTAGCCCACGTACATGTCGTGGTAGCCGCCGAAGCCCGGGCGCTCCGCCGGTACCGGGACGCGCCCGACCAGGGCCCCTTGCCGGTCACCCTCGACGAAGCGCCCGAGATCGTAGACGTGCGCGTAGGGCCCCGAGACGGTCGTGAAGAGGAGGACGCGGCCGTCACTGTGCTTGTACACGAACATGTTGTGGAAGCCACCGAGGTGCTCCGGCTCCCGAATCCGGCCGACCTCGCGCACCGCGTCCGCGTCGGGCAGCCCGGTGACCTCGAGGACCACGGCTCCCACGTCCGCGTTCGGTCCCCCCTGGCCGAACTGCAGCGATTGCACGACGTAGTAGCGGTCCCGCCACTTGAAGTGCTTGACGTCCATGCCGCCGGGGCCGGTGTGGAGGTCGGCGTCCTCGATACGCCAACGGTAGAGGACCCGAGGGCTCTCCGGCTGGCTCAGATCGACGATGTCGACGCCCCGCTGGCCCCCGCCGACCACGTCCGCTCGGCTCACGTACGCGTACGGCCGATCGAGCTCCTGCTCGATGTCGACGTCGGTCGCGCTCAGGCGTGGGCCGAGGGGCACGTGGGCCACGACCTCGACGTTGTCGCTGCCGCGCGACAGCGGCGTCCACTCCTGGGCGACGGCCTCCCGGGGGCCGGGCACGACGAGGGCGAGGAGGGCGGCGATCGCTCCGGCAGGCGGGCGGCAGGGTGCAGAGGCGGAGGCCATCGCTACTCCGGGGCAGAGGGGACCCGACGGCGGCCAAGATGCCTCCGGGGCACCCGGCCTGCCAGGCGGGCCGGACTTTGCGGGCTCCGGTCGGCGCCGCGCCTCAACGCCCGCGCTCTTCGCGCTCCCGCTCCTCCCCCTCCTCGCGGCCTTCATCCTCGTCCCCGCCGGGGCGGCCCTGGTCGAGAGCTCCGGAAGCCGAAACGAAGGCGCTGGCGGCGCCGTGGTCGTAGACGAGCTCGCCCCCGGTGTGCCCTACGCGGTATCCCAGCCCGGTGAGCGCCAGGGCGGCCACGGTCGCCATGACGCGGACCGCCTGCCCGGCGCGGCCCCGCACCAGGCCGGCCGCCATGAGAATCAGAACGAGCACGGCCCCTCCGAGGAAGACTTCGGCCGCCTCCTCGTGGGTTTCGATCACCGACTCAGACGTCACCGCCTCGACGATCTCCTCGTCGCTCTGACCGGTGCCCACCGCCGCCCACGCGAATCCGGCCAGCGCGAGGGCCAGCACGACGACGGGAACCCAGCTTCGGCGGACGTCGCCGCCCCTGCGTATGAGGAGCAGCCCGACGATGGCCACGAGCGGGAGAAGGAGCATGAGCACGATCGGGAAGTGGACGACGGCCGGATGCAGCGGTTGCGGTAGCATGGGACACCTCACGTCTTGGCTGTCTTCTCACGAAGGGTGATACCCCGCGGGATCTCGTTCCATCCGGCATCCGCCGTAGGTGCCGTCTCCGTGCTATGATCCCCGGTGCGCCATGCGACGGAGGCTGGACATGCGCGACGCGGAGCTGCAAGGCGGACCGGCGATCTCCCTGATCCTCGCGGCGATCTTCCTGGCCGTCGTGGTCGGGGGAGTCGTGGACCTGGTCCTCGATCGACCCCCGACCCCGTTCAGCTTCCATGTGCTCTTCGAGCTGCTGATGGTGTTGCTCAGCCTCGGCGCGGCCGCATACCTCGGGTGGGGCTGGTACCAGGCCCAGGAGCGCGTCCGCGCGCTGGCGCGCGAATCCAAGCGTCACGAGCGGGAGCGGGCGGAGTGGGAGGAGCGGGCTTCGGCGCTGCTCCTGGGGCTCGGCGACGCGATCGCGGCCCAGTTCGACCGCTGGTCGCTGACGCCGACCGAGGGACGCGTCGCGCTCATGCTGCTCAAGGGTCTCAGCCACAAGCGCATCGCCCGACTCACGGGCACGAGCGAGCGCACCGTGCGCCAGCACTCGGTCGCGGTCTACAGGAAATCCGGGCTCGCCGGCCGCGCCGAGCTGGCCGGGTTCTTCCTCGATGCGCTGCTCCTGCCGGAAGGCCCCGCAGAGCGGCGCCGGGGAACGGCCGAGGCCCCGCCGAGCGGGCCGCACGCGGGGAACGGCCCCGCCGCGGCCTCCTGACCGTGAGCGCCGGCGACGGGGCGCGCCACGGCCGCCGAGCGAGCGTCGGGCCTCTCGCGGGAGCTTCTCCTCAGACGGCGATGCTGCGCATGCGCAGCCGCCCCAGCTCCTCGCGGAAGTGGGCGAGCGAGTGCCGCTCGAGCACGCCCATGCCGGCGAGCTCCCCGCTCAGGCCCGCGGCGCCTCCGCCACCGACGATCAGCTCCACGCCGTCGGGCAGGAGGCGTCGGAGCGTCGCCAGCTCGGCGAGGAGGCGACCGGGTTCGTCCACGTACGTGAGCGACAGCGCCACGGCGCTGGCGTCGACCTCGATCGCCGCCGTCGCGAGTTCCGCCGCGGGCAGGTTCGGGCCGAGGTAGGCCACCCGCCATCCTTCAGCCCGCGCCGCAGCCGCGACCAGGAGA
>JBFFWJ010000465.1:0-3409 GCA_041570315.1 Longimicrobiales bacterium
GCGCCGTCTCCCGGAGCAGGCGGGTCGGCTCGAGGATGTAGCCCATGAACGAGTAATGGCGGGACGCCGAGGAGCCGACGACACGTCCCTCGACGAGCTCGTCCAGACGCCGCAGGGGGAGGAGACAGTCGAGGTCCTGCGCGCCCGGCCCGGTATCGATGTGGAGGTGGTCGACCCGAACGTCTCCGGTGCCCACCTCGCGGGGCAGCACCCGGTGGGTCGGATCGCCCCACCAAGGGTCCGCCCGCTCACCGTCCTGGTCGAAGGGCGCGTCGCCGCGCCGGACGATGGCCGCGCTCGAGATCAGCGCCACCCGGATCGCATCGAGCGAACCCCGCACCGGCGTCCACGGGATCGCGTGCCACGACGACGCGTCCCGCTTGGCCCAGGCCTGCATGAGCCTGCGCGTCGGCGCGCCCACGAATCGGTATCCGTCGATCCGCATGTCGGAAGATAACACGCGCCCCGCGGGGCCCCGGGTTGCCCGTACCCCCCGGGACCGGGGATCTTTGTCGTATGGCTGGTGCCACGCTGACGCTGCTTGCGCTCGCCGTGGCCGTGCAGCTGCCGCAGGCCGAGGTGAGAGGCGTGGTGCGAGATGCCGACACGGGGTTGGCGCTCGACGGCGCCACGGTGCTCCTGCCCGACCTGGACCGAGGCACGCTCACCGACGCGGACGGGCGCTACGTCCTGCTGCGGGTGCCCCCCGGGCCGCAGCACGTGGCCGTCTCGTACCTCGGGCACGCCACACGCACCGTGCACGCGCTCGTGCCGAGCTCCGGTGCGCTGACGATCGACGTCTCGCTCGCCGCCGAGCCGATCCGACTCGAGGGCCTCGACGTCCGGCCCGCCCCGGCCCTCCGGGGTCTCGAGCCGGGCGTTCGGGGGGCCTTTGCGGACCGCACGCTCACGCGCGAAGCGATCCGGAGCCATCCCACCCTCGCCGAGCCCGACGCGCTCCTCGCCCTCGCGGGTGGAGAGGTCGGGCTCGACCCCGAGGCGCCGTCCGGCGTCCACCTGCGGGGCGGGGCGGCCGATCACACGGCGTACTCGCTCGACGGCATCCCGGTCTTCGATCCCCTGCACGTAGCGGGTCTCGTGTCGGCCTGGAACGTCGACGCCCTGTCGGACGTGTCGGTGAGCTCCGTCGCGTCCGATCCGGGCGGGCCCGACGCGCTCTCCGGTGTCGTGTCCGCTCGGATTCGGGAGCCGGGCAGCCGCTTCGGCTCGGCGGCCTCCCTCAGCACGACGCACACCGGCGCTACCGGGCACGGCCCGCTCGGGGGCACGTCCTTCGGCTTCGTCGTCAGCGTGCGCTCGGGCTTCCCGGACGTCTTCGTCCCCGACGACGAGGCCTCGTACCTGCGAGGCGAGACCGCGGACGCGATCGTCAAGATCTCCGGGCGGATGCTGGGGGGAGACCTCGGCCTGCTGTTCTACGACGCCGAGAACGAGGTGGCCGCGGCGAGCCTGCCGACTCCCTCGCCCGACCCCACCGCGAACCGGTTCGAGTGGGACAGCGAGTCCGTGGGAGCACGCTGGAGCCGCAGCTCGGGATTCGGGGTCGTGGAGCTGAAGGCCTGGCGCGCGACGGCGCGGGCAGCCTCCACCTGGTGGGGCGAGCCCGACGGCCTGACCGTGGACGGAACGCGCGAGGAGACCGGGCTCCAGGCGACCGTCGGCAAGCCCGCGGCCGCGGCCGCCCCACTCCTCGGCATCCGGCTCCGCCGGCTGCGGACCGGCTACGCGCTCTCCGGCGAAGCGCCGGCATCGGAGCTCCCCCTGCTCTCCGTGTTCGGCGCCCGCACCTTCCTCCTGGGCGGCGGCGTGGAGGCCACGGTGGGCGCGTCCGTGACCGCCACGCCCGGGAGGCGGCACGTCGCGCCGAGCGCCCGGGTGGCCTGGATCCCGTCGGAGGGCTGGGCGGCGAGGCTGTCGGCGGCCAGGACCCACCAGCACACGCAGTCCCTCCGCAACCCGGAGTCGGTCGTCGGACACGTCTTCCCGGCGACGCTGCCCGTGACCGCGGGCGTCGACGGGGTGCCGGTACCGAAGAGCGACCAGGTCGTCCTGTCGACCGAGTGGCGTGCGGCTCCGGGCGTGCGCCTTGGGGTCCGGGGCTACCTGCGCGCGCTCGACGGGCTCGTGCTGGTCGCGCCGGGGGAGGCCGGCCCGTTTTCGCGCGATGTCCGTCCGGTCGGCGACGGGGCGGCTCGGGGGATCTCGGTCAGCGCCGCCGGCGGCGGCGCGCGCCTGGGGTGGGTGGCCGACTACGGCTGGCAGCGAGTCCGCTTCTCCACGGCCGCGTCGTCGTACGCCCCCGTCCACGGAACGGCCCACGTCGTCAGCACCGGCCTCGTGGCGCATCCGTCGGCCAGCACCTCCGGGCGCGTGAGCCTGAGCGGCGGATTCGGTCGCAGGAGCTCGGACGTCGGCGGAGCCTTCGAGTGGGAGGCGTGCAACCTGCTCGATCAGGGGTGCGAGTTCGCCGGATCTCCGACGGTCTCGGGGCCGCTCGGGGGTCGCTCGCTACCACCGTACCTGCGCGTCGACCTCGGAGCCAGAAAGCACTGGCACCTCCGGCTACGGGGCCGAGAGAGCCTGGTCGCGGTGCACGGCACGCTGACCAACGTCCTCGGTCGTGCGAACGTGCTCACGCACGCCGTCGACACGGAATCCGGCCGGCCGGGCCCCGTCACGATGCGGCCCCTGTCACCCCTCGTGATCGGCGTCGAGTGGCGCTTCTGAGATGGGCTTGTCACAAAACCCGCCGTGGCCGGCTCCTCTCCGTGAAGGTGGGTCCGGCCCGACACGCGAGGCGATCGAGGAACAGCATCCATTGTCAGAGCGGACCGACTCCGAGAGCGACTTCGCATCCCTCTTCCAGAGCGAGTTTCCGCGTTTGTTCCGATACCTGGACCGGCTGAGCGGCGACCCCGACCTGGCATCCGACCTCGCGCAGGAAGCCTTCGTGAGGCTCCACCGCCGCGGGTCGGCCCCGGAATCGCCCGGCGCCTGGTTGGCGACGGTCGCCACGAATCTCTTCCGCAACCAACGCAAGACCGCCGGCCGCCGCCGCCGTCTGCTGACGCTCACCCGCGGTGCGGCCGCGCACTCCGACCCACCCCCGCCTCCCTCGCGCTGCATCGAGGCGGACGAGGAGCGGCGCCGGGTCCGAGCCGCGCTCGATCGCCTGTCCGAGCGCGATCGGCAGCTCCTTCTCCTGAGGGCGGAGGGCTACTCGTATCGCGAGTTGGCCAACATCCTCGACCTCCTCGAAGCCAGCGTGGGGACGTCGCTGGCCAGGGCTCGGGCCTCCTTCAAGGAGGCGTTCCACCATGCGACCTGACGAGCTCCCGGACGACCCGGTCCTCGATCGGCTGCTCGAGCGGCTGGACCACCCCGTGCC
>JBFFWJ010000466.1:0-3405 GCA_041570315.1 Longimicrobiales bacterium
AGCCCGCCGGCCGGCCCGGGCGGAGCCCGATGGGCCGGAAACGTCGGCGGAGCCTTACAGGTCGCCGCCCGGACGCCGGCTTCCGCAGGGGTGGTGATCCCGAGTACGCGGCTGGGCCCGTAGTCGCGCGCGAGGCCGACGGCACCTGTCCGGAACGAGCGAGCACGCCAGCGCGCGAGAGCCGGCCTGGCGGCGTCGAGCCGCTCTGGAGCCTGGCCGCACGAAGACAGCCCGGCCATCGCGAGCCCTGTCCGAGCCCGCTGCGCGATGGCGGCAGCGGTCATGCGACCGCGTGTGAGCTCCACAGCGTCCGGCCGCTCCGGATCCGGGAGCTCCCGCTCGTACTCGGTTGCGATCATGAGGGGATCCGTGATCCACCTAACGTTAACGGCACGGCGAAAACCGACCAATGGTCGGGCCCCCACCACCGTCCTCCGTGCGACGCTGGGTGAGAGGGAGGGCCGAGGAGCTCCGTGCCAGGGCAGGGGGTGTTGACTAAACCGACCGGTCGGTTTATCATGGTCGCCATGAAGACGACAGCACGCGACAAGCTGCTCGAGGCGGCCGAGTCCCTGATGCTCGCACGGGGGTACGCCGGCACGTCGGTCGACGACATCCGTCGGGCGGCGGGTGTGAGCAAGGGCAGCTTCTATCACTTCTTCGGCACCAAGGAAGAGCTGGCCCTCGCCGTCCTGGACGAGTTCCACCAGCGGAACGGACAGATCGTGGCCCGCGGCGTGAAGGGCTCGGAGGATCCCGTGGCGGGCGCGCTCGCGCTGGTGGATCACCTCCTCGACTCGGCCGGCACCATGTGGGGCAAGGGCTGCCTCCTGGGCTCGTTCGCTCTCGACGTGGCCGAGACCAACCCGGCCATTCGCGACGCGGTCTCCCGCAAGTTCCAGCAGGTGGCCGCGGTTCTGGCCGAGGGTCTCGAGCCCCTGGCCGCCGACGCCGGGAGCGCCGGTGCCCGAACCGGGGCCGAGTTGGCGGAGCAGTTCATCGTGGTGGTGGAGGGCGCACTCGTGCTTGCGACCGCGCACAACGACTGGAGCTACGTGGAGCGCGCCCTGATGCGGTTTCGAGAGGACGTCCAACGGAGCAGGGGGGTGACGGCATGATTTCTTTTGCCCAGGAAATAAACCGACCGGTCGGTCTAATCACCGAGGAGTCCGATCCGCGCCTGCCGGGGGTGCCGCGCGACGCGTTCACGGACGCGATGGCCCGGGCCGTCAACGGCGTGGCGATCGTGACGACCGACGGAGCCCTCGGCCGATGGGGCCTGACGGTGAGCTCGGTCGCTTCGGTGTCGGCGGACCCGCCCCTCCTGCTCGTCGCCATCTCCCGGAAGAGCCCGGTCGTGCAGGCGGTCCGGGGGAACGGCAGCCTCGGTGTCAGCCTGCTGTCGGCCGAGCACGCGTCCCTGGCCGACAACTTCGCCGGGCGCGCGGACGACGGGCTGCCGTTCGACTTCGACCTGGCCGAGTGGTTTCGAGGGGCCGCCGGGTCGCCCCTGCTGACGGCCGCCACGGCCGGCTTCGACTGCCAGCTCGCCGGCGCGGTCGAAGCCGGCTCGCACACGATCCTCTTCGGACGGGTCGTCGGCGTACGGACATCCCCGCAGGGCCGACCCCTGCTGTACACGCGCCGGGCCTATGGTTCGGCCGGCACGCTGTGAAGGACACCCACGACCACCCGGCGCGGCCGCACACGGCGACGCGCCTCACCCGAGGAGAACGGCTCATGACAAGGACGGCAGAGAAGCTTCACCTGGAAGATGCGGCGATCGATTGGGTGGACGTCGCGCGGGAGTTGGGACCCACCTTCGCCGAGCGGGCCGCGGAGCATGACCGCGAGGGCTCGTTCGTCCACCGCAACTACCACGACATGGCCGAGCGGAAGCTCTTCTCCATGAGCATTCCCAGCGAGTTGGGGGGCGGCGGCGCGTCCTTCGCGGTCGTCTGCGAGACGGTGCGTGAGCTCGGCCGGCACTGCGGGTCTACGGCCCTCGCCTTCGCGATGCACACGCATCCCGTGGCGACCAACGTGTTCAAGCACCTCCGCGGGGACGCGGCCGCCGCTCGCACCCTGGGGAAGATCGCCGAGACGGAGCTCGTCATCGCCGGCACGGGCGCCAACGACTGGCTCTCTTCGTCCGGGGAGGCCGAGCGCGTCGACGGCGGATGGCGCGTGACGGCCCACAAGCGCTTCGTGAGCGGCTCTCCCGGGGCCCACGTCTTCGTGACGAGCGTGAGCCACGAGGGCCCCGACGGCCGCGAGGTGCTCCATTTCGCGGTTCCGTTCTCCGAGGCGGGCGTCGACATCGTCGAGTCCTGGAACGCGCTGGGGATGCGCGGCACGGGATCCCACGAGGTGAAGCTCGACGGTGTGTTCGTCCCCGACGAGGCCATCGTGGCCCGGCGGCCCGCGGACGTCTGGCACCCGATGTACGACGCGGTCATCCCGACGGCGATGCCGCTGATCACCGCGGCCTACGTGGGGATGGCCGAGGCGGCGGCGGAGCATGCCAAGCGGGCGGCGGCGTGGCGTGGGGCGGAGTTGGCGCCGGTCGTGGGGGAGATGACGACCCGGTTGACCGTCGCCCAGCTCGCCCTCGAGGACATGATCCGGCTGAACAGGAACCATGGCTTCGTGCCGACCCTCGCGAATACGGACGCGATCCTCACGCGCAAGGCGCTGGCCACGGAGTCCGTCAAGGCGGCGGTGGAGCTCGCGGCCGAGCTGGTCGGCGGCCCGGGCTTCTCCAGGGGCCATCCCGTCGAGCGCATCGTGCGCGACGTCCGAGCCATGCACTACCATCCGCTCCCGGCCCGGCGCCAGCAGGCCTTCAGCGGGAGGATCGCGCTCGGGCTCGACCCCGTCACCGGCGTGTAGCCGCGGACTTCGCGGGGCTGGCGTCGCTGGTGGGAGTGGGGCGAGCATCTCGAGATCCCCGAACGGTTTGCGCGTATCGGAGGCGCTGAATCCCCGGGGGTATCGCGCCCGCATCCCGCCGCCGGCCGCTCGGGGTCGGGGACGACGGCGGTCGATTCGTCGTGATCCGGGGCGCCCATCAGCTCGTATGGGGCGGGGTGTGCCCGGGTCGAGGGCGGTGGATCTCCGTCCTCGACCGTGATCCGACAGGCGACAGGGGCTGCTCGAGCCGCTGGTCGGCCTCGACAAGCACCTCTTGCAGGACCACGTCTCGATCCCGGCCGGGTGGCGCTGGAGGCCCGGGCTGGACGAGGGAATCACGAGGGCGGGCACCCTCGTTGTCTTCGGTCCGCGTGAGTCTGAAGCTCGCGGGCAGGGCTGGCGACCTGCGTGGTGAACGCTCGGCGAGGCCCTCGCCCGTCACAGGCAGATGCGCCCCCGCGGGGCCACGGAAAGGTGGCGGAGACTCCGGAG
>JBFFWJ010000467.1:0-3392 GCA_041570315.1 Longimicrobiales bacterium
AGGGGGTCGCCCGGCGCACGATGGAGGTGTGCGGGCTGTGGGATCGCGTCGACCTGGTCGTGGCCGGGGACGAGGTCGAGCGCGGCAAGCCGGACCCCGAGCCGGTGCGGCGCGCGCTGGCGGAGCTCGGCCTGGGAGAGGAGGCCGACGAGGTCGTCTTCGTGGGCGACTCGCCCTTCGACCTGCGCTCGGGCCGAGCCGCGGGCACGCGCACGGCCGCCGTGGGATGGGGGCCGCTCGATCGTGCCGTGCTGGACGCCGAGCGGCCGGACTACTTCCTGAACGCTCTGGAGGAGGTCCTCCTCATCGCCCCGGGCACCCCGACCCGGGCGGCCGTCAGCTCGCCGAGGTCGCGAAGTCGATCTGCTCGGCGAGGGCGAGGTCCCTCTCCGTGATGCCACCGGCGTCTCGCGTCGCGAGGGCGAGCGTGACGGTTCTACCCCGAACGTCGATGTCGGGGCAGTGGTCGTAGCTGTCCGCCAGCGTCGCCACCCGGTTCACGAAGACGATGGAGTCGCGGAAGCGGTTGAACACGTACTCTTTGGTGAGCTTGTTCGAGCGCCGTTTCCACCCCTTGTGCTGATCGAGCCATCCGCGGATGGACTCGGCGTTCAGCTTCCCGACCGTTTCCGCCGCCGGCATCTCCAACTCCATGTTCCAAGACCAGTTACAGGCGGGAGGGATTTCCCTCACGAGCGACGGAGCGCCCCGCCGGATTCTCTATGGAGACACACACGGGGACCCGGACGTTGAGGGGTTGAGCTTCGGGAGGCGCTGTCGTAGACTTCGGCCCCTCCCAAGGGTCGGAGGATAGGCGCCCCCATCGTCTAGTGGCCTAGGATATCGCCCTCTCACGGCGAAGACCGGGGTTCGAGTCCCCGTGGGGGTATGCGCGGGAGGTCGGGCCGGGACCCGAGGTTCGGGCCTGACCACCGCCGTCGGGTCGCTTAGCTCAGCTGGTAGAGCACCACGCTCACATCGTGGGGGTCACTGGTTCAAGTCCAGTAGCGACCATGGGGAACGCCCGGCCGCGCGGCCGGGCGTTCGTCGTCTACATGCCGGTCGCGCGCACCGAGCCGGTCAGCTTCTCCAGCTCCATGTGGTAGGCGACGCACACGACCTCGCGGTCGTCGATCCCCACCCACGACTCCTCGGACGGGACCAGGGTGGTGATCATCAGGACGGACTCGTCGTAGTCGGCGCCCACGTAGCCGGCGAAGCGCTCCAGGCAACCCGCGTCGGCCAGGTCCAGGACCCGCTCGTCCCCCGGATACCTCACCCCCGAGAGGTCGAAGAGCGCGAAGACCTCGTTGTCGTGCGGCTCGACACAGGGGATGCCCGGCACCTCGGTCACCTCGTCGGCGAAGAACATCTCGTCGTCGTAACAATCGCCGACACGGATCGAGAACGCGTCGACCGCCCCGGCGACGGCGATCTCGCCCGCGTCGTCGCGCTCCGCGGCCGAGCATGCGGCGGTCAGGAGCAGCGCCGCGGTGACTGCGCTGAAGGTCCGGATGCTCGCCATGTAGGTCCCCCGTTCGGTTTCGGAGCCCGACGTGCCCGCAGCCTCGAGCACGTCAAGAACCGTGCCGCCTTGCCGAGGACGCGTCGGGGTGCGGCGTGACCCCGGCGTCGGGCGAGGTCGTCAGCCTGCCCTCATGCGTCCGCCCGGTAGAGGATCACGTGCGCCTTCTCCATCGTGATGAGGCCGCCGCCGATCATTTCGTCGAGGGTCGGCAGGATACCCCGGAGGTAGGCCTCGTCGTCGACGACCTCC
Organism: Longimicrobiales bacterium; assembly: GCA_041570315.1. Classification (GTDB taxonomy): domain Bacteria; phylum Gemmatimonadota; class Gemmatimonadetes; order Longimicrobiales; family Gaopeijiaceae; genus JBFFWJ01. Next base: position 1,778 of record JBFFWJ010000467.1, read on the forward strand.
ACGATCACGGGCAGATCGCTGGACAGGCGCAGCACCTTGTCCGTGTGGAGTCGAGCGCTGGCGCCGAAGCCGGCCATGCCCCGCACGACGGTCGCCCCCGCGCAACCCTCGGCCCGAAGCGTCAGGAGGATGGCCTCGTACAGCGGCTTGCCGCGATGGGGGCCGGTGGTGCAGCGGTCGGCCTCACCGAGGAAGATGCGCATGAGCGTACGCTCGCCCTCGAACCGCTGCGACACGGTCAGCCCTGTCCGGGGCGGCTCAGCGCCATCGCGATCCCGGCGCCGAGGGAGACGGCGACGAGCCCGAGCAGCACCGATCCGGTGGTGTATCCGCCGGCCCTCCACCACTCGCCGTCGCGCAGCATCGCGAGAGCCTCGTAGCTGAACGTGCTGAACGTGGTGAAGGATCCGAGCACGCCGATCGCCGCGAAGGCGCGCAGCTCCGCCGACGACAGGGTGGACTGCAGCCAGACCAGGACGAACCCCAGCGCGAGCGATCCGGCCACGTTGACCGCGAGCGTGCCCCAGGGAAAGAAGCCCCCGGCCAGCCTCTGCACCCACCCGCTGACGAGGTAGCGGGACACGGCCCCGATCGCGCCGCCGAGGCCGACCACGAGCAGCGTCAAGGCGCCGCCCCGGCCTCGAGCGCCGCCGAGGTCAGGAAGCCCTCGATCGCCTCGGCGATCTCCGCCGGCGCGTCCTCCTGGATGTAGTGCCTCGCGTCCAGGCGGCGGACGCGGACGTCGCGGAAATCCTCCCGGAAGCGCTCCATGAAGTGGCGGGTGAAGGCGAAGTCCTGCATGCCCCAGGTGAGCAGCAGCGGCACGTTGGAGAGGCGCTCCCGGACGCGCTGCTCCAGGGCCGCGAGCCAGCGGGTCGCCGCGGTGAGCTGGACGGGAAACTCCGCCGCCCCGATGCGGCTCGAGGGGCTGGGCATCGCGTCCCGATAGTGGCCCATCACCTCGTCGGCCAGCCGGTGCTTGACGCCCGTCGGCATCACCCTCTCGACGAAGAAGTTCCTCTCGAGGATCAACGACTGCATGGGCGCCATCGACATCACGTAGGCGAACGTCTTCGTCGTCAGCGTGTCGATCGGCCAATACCAGGTGTTGCCCATGACGAGCGCGCGCAGGCGCGAGAGCTCGTCGGCGGCGACGGCGAGGCCGATGGGCCCTCCCCAGTCCTGACCCATGATCGTGAGGCCCTGGAGGTCGAGGCGGGAGACGAGCTCCCGCACGACTGCCGCGTGCTCCTGCGGTGTGTAGGCGTAGTCCTGCGGGCGCTCGGAGAGGCCGAAGCCGGGATAGTCGAGCGCGATGCAGCGGAAGCGCTTCTTCAGCCGGATGACGATCCCGCGGTACAGGAAGCTCCAGGTCGGGTTCCCGTGGAGGAAGAGGATCGGCTCGCCGACGCCCTCGTCGATGTAGTGGACCTTGCCGGCGCTGCTGTCGAGCCACCTCGACTCGAAGGGGAAGAGACGGCGATCCGGGCGGAACGGAGGGACGTGCGACACCTGGCGGGCTCTCGGGAAGCGGACGATGCGCGCCTACGATGGCCGATGTCGATGCGGTCCGAAAGAGCGGGCCCGCGGGCGGGCAACGAGCGAGAGGCGGGGG
>JBFFWJ010000468.1:0-3384 GCA_041570315.1 Longimicrobiales bacterium
GCTTCAAGGGGGGCATCGGCACGTCCTCGCGCGTCGTGGCGATCGACGACGCATCGTATACGGTGGGCGTGCTGGTCCAGTGCAACTACGGGACCCGCGAGCAGCTCAGGGTCGCGGGGGTCCCGGTGGGCGCCGAGATCCCCGATCTGCTTCCCGAGCGGCCGGGCCCCGAGGGCGACGCGGTCGAGGCGGACGACGGGGCGGACCGCGAGGGCTCCATCATCGTCGTGGTCGCGACCGACGCGCCCCTCCTGCCCCATCAGCTCAAGCGCGTGGCGCGCAGGATCTCCCTCGGCCTGGGACGCAACGGGAGCACGTCGGGCAACGGCTCCGGAGACATCTTCATCGCCTTCTCCACGGCGAACCGGGCGGCCGCCCGAGAGCGCCAGGGGATCTCGGACGCGCAGATGCTGGCCAACGAGCGCCTCAATCCCCTGTTCGGAGCCACGGTCGAGGCGACGGAGGAGGCCGTCGTCAACGCGATGGTGGCAGCACGGACGATGACCGGGGCCGACGACGCCACCGTGCACGCGCTACCGCACGATCGCCTTCGGTCGGTGCTCGAGCGGTTCGGGCGGCTCGCGCGCTGAGCGCGGACGGATGACGGGCGGGGGAGAGCGGCTCGGGTTGCCCCGGGCCGTCAGCCGGAGGGTCGGGCCCGCGCGCGGGCTGCCCCCGCGCGGCGCCGGTCGCGGACCCACTGCGAGAGCCTGTCCATCGCCACCGCGAGCTCGTCACGGGTCACGCACGGATACACGATGCGGAAGCAGCCCCGCTTCGTGTGCCCGAAGCCGACGCCCGGCGTGAGCAGCACGCGGGTGGAGCGGAACAGCTCGGTCCAGAGCGCGAGCTCGTCGGCCTCGGAGTCTCCCGCCAGGAGCTCCGATAGGTCGGCCCACACGAAGAGGCTCCCCCGGCTGGGCACGTAGGGGATCTCCAGCGCGCGGAGCGTCCCGACGACGAGGGCGTACGACTCGGTCAGCCGCCGCTGGTTGTCGGCCACGTAGGACGTCATGAAGGCCGAGTCGGCGAGGAGGACTCCGAGCGCCCACTGCGTGAGGTTCGACGCCGAGTGCGTCAGGTTGAGGTTCTCGTACGCCCGCAGCAGCGCCTCGTTGTGGGAGTGCAGGATCCCGATCCGGAAGCCGGAGATGCCGAGGTCCTTCGACACGGCGTACCAGAGGTGAAGGTAGTCGCTGCGCCGGTCGGCCATCAGGCGCGCGAAGGAGACGAAGGGGACCTCCCCGTCGTAGTCGTCCCGGATCGCCGGATGCGACGTGTCGATGAGCGAGAGCCCGTACAGCTCGTTCACCACCAGGTGGACTTCGTGCGCTACGCACCAGTCCGCGATCTCGGCCAGGAGCGGCTCCGCGTAGATGCCGCCCGTCGGGTTGTCGGGGCTGGTCAGGATGAGGATGCGGAAGCGACGTCCCGAGGCCTCGATGTCCGCTCGCGCCCCCTCCAGGTGCTCGAGCGTCAGAACGGGTCCCCGGGCGATCTCGTGCAGCTCGTGGTGGGTCACGAGATCGTAGCGCTCGACGCCCGCCATGTTGCCGATGTCCTGCCGATACACCGGATAGCATGGCGCGGGGATCACCGCGACGTCCCCCGCGTCGGCGAGGAGGAAGGACGTCATCTCGATCACGCTCGTCGCCCCCGCCGAGACCCCGAGGGAGTCGGCGGCGATCGGGCAGCGCGTCAGGTGCTCGGAGAGGAAGGCGGCCGCGGCCGCGCGGAAGGCGGCCGACCCGCGGTGGGACGCGTACTTCGGAACCCATCCCGGGATTCGCGAGGTCGCCAGGATCTCCTCCAGCCGGGCCCTGAGCTGCGGCCACGACAGCCGGTTCTCCGCGACGTTGAGCGCGAGGGCGCCGTCAGGGTTCTCGGCAGGGTGATAGCGATCCGCCATCGCCTGCTCGAAGGCGGCGTGGTCGATACGCAGGGGCGTCGCGGCGGCGCCGGCTCCTCGGGCGGACAGCGAGCCCGAGGTCACGGCTCCTCCCCCCTCCGCCACCGGTCGTACCGGAGCCGCAGCTCGAGCAGAGGGTTGTCGCCCCCCCGCTCGCCACGCACGGAGATCGCCAGCCAAGGCGCGGCGCCGGTGCCCTGGTCGCTCATGCCGATGCTCTCCGTCGCGTACGGCGGATCCGTGCCCCGGGCCACCACGATGAACGCCATGGCCGCGGTCTGCCGGGTCGTCTCGTCGTTGCAGCGCACGTCGCCGCCCGCCCACGAACCGGCTTCCAGGGCGCGCATGAGCCGATCGGCCAGCGTGTTGAACCCGGTCGGGTCGTCCCAGCGGAAGGCCTCCAGCCCGTCGGCCACCACCCGCTCGTCCACGAGCGTGTTGCCCTGCACGGTGACCCCCCAGCGCGGATCGCCCATGACGCCCGCCCAGCGCGTGGCGTCCGGCTCGCCCGTCGTGCCCAGGCGCGTCGGGGTCGTGAAGCCCGCGACGTGCACGACGCCGTCGTGGAGCGTGACGACCCCGTACTGGCGCCGGTCCGTGAGGCTGTCGACCGTCGGATCCGTGACGCGCTCGATGATCTCTTCGGCGGTCAGGCCCTCCCGGAGCCCCCGGTAGACGACGTTGCGGTTGCCGATGTCGAAGCCGGCCTGCGTGGCCGCCGCGCCCTTGCCGGGCACGAGCGCGGCGAGCGCGTCCGCGTAGCTCGGCACGCACGACGCGGCGGCCACGCCCACGTCGCCGGTCTCCGGGTCGATGGCCGCCACCGACCAGGTGGTCATGTCGAGCGTATCGGGACGGACGTCTCCCGTCCGGCACGCGCTCACGCCGAGCAGCAGGAACGCGAGGACCCTCGTGGCCACCGTCATGGAGGTCGCTCCGGGATGAAGGGGTGACGTGCACGAGGGCAAGTGCGGCCTTCGGGACGCGGTCGGCAAGGAGGGAGGGGCTTCCGACCCTCCGGGGGGAGCGAGGGGAGGAGGGTCGGAGAGGGCCTTACGGGGCCCACATGCGCCAGACGGCGAACGCCGAGGCGGCGGCCGAGATCGGGACGGAACGGCTCTCCTGGCCTGCTCCCCTGCGGCGATCCGGCCCGGGGCGTTCGCAGCGCCCGGACCGAGCCGGACGGATGGCTGCGGCCTAGCGGATGACGTCCATCAGGACGTCGTGCACCACGTTCGTGGCGATCTCCACGAGGAGGACGTCCAATCCGACCTCGACCAGCTCGTACCCGTCCCTGAGCGCCACACGCGAGACGAGCTCCGGCGGGGAGGTCTTCTTGGCGATCCCCGGAGGCAGCGGCTTGCCCCGCTCCAGGTTCCGGCGTATGCCGGGAGGCAGCGCCTCGGCGCCCGACGCCGTCCGGGTCGAATAGTACTCTTGGATCTGGCCTCTCATCTCGACGGTGAGCGTGACCC
>JBFFWJ010000469.1:0-3369 GCA_041570315.1 Longimicrobiales bacterium
CGAGGCCGAGGCCGAAGAGGGGAGGGGCGATCACGCGGGCCGTCGCGGTGGCCTCGGCGGGTACTTCCTCCGGGCCCCCGCCGAGCGCCGCGAGGAGCGCGGTCGCCCGCTGCTGCACGTTGTCGCCCCCGACGTCGAGCAGGGGGTCGCATGCCCCGTCCTCGAAGCGCGTCGCCTTGACGACCGGGAGCCCGACGCCGCCCCCGCCCACGGCGGGCATGTCGTGGCAGTCCGAGCACCGCTCGCCGTTGAAGAGCGGCCCGAGCCCCTCGTCCGGAGTGGCGAGCCGCTCGAAGAGGGCCCGGCCCAGAAGGAAGCGGCCCCGCTCGGCATCCGGCAGCCCGGGGATGGGGTCGCCCAGCGAGACCTCCGGAGCGTCCGTGCCGGGCGCCTCGCACGCCGTCATGGCCGCGAGGGCCAAGCCGGCCCACGCGCGGAGCCGGACGGCCCGCGGCATCGTCGCCCTCACTCGGCCGATCGAAGCATGGCGCGCGCGCGCTCCGTCGCGTCCCGCACGCCGGCCTCGCTCACCGACCAGTCGAGCGCCTGCAGAAGCCACGCCTCGAAGAGCGGGGGCAGGGATCGCGACTCGACCCGCCGGGCGACGAGCTCGCGCATGTAGCGGTCGACGGCCGCTCGAGCGTCGCCGCTTCCGGCATCGAGGGCGGCGAGCCACCACCGCACCTCCTCCGCGTGCGTCCGCGCCTGTTGCTCGAGCACCTCCGGCTGCAGAGTGAGCCCTGGGGCGCCCGCATCGGACAGCCGCAGCTCGCGCAGCGAGAGCTCCTCCACGAGCTCCGAGACGGCGGCGGGCGCGGCCGCGGCGAGCTCGTCCCTCGCCCCGGGTGGGAGGGCGAGCGCGTAGCGGGCGACCGTGGCTTCGGTCAGGGTGCCGCCATCCCACGTGGCCACGGGCGCCATGGACCGGAGGAGCGCCAGCGGTTGCTCGGCGATCGTGCGGACCCTGGCGTCGGCGGAGGACGCCGGTCGGAAGCCTCGCCCCTCGAGGAGGCCCTCGGCCGAGGCGACGTCCGCCTCGGCGAGCCGGCGCTCCCTGAGCCGACTCGCGTAAAGCCCGCTGACGTCCTCGAAGAGGGGGCGGTACAGAACGTGGAAGCCCTGCGGCGACTCGACCACCGAGGAGACCTGTCCGGGCTCCAGCCCCCACGCCACGCGATCGAGCTCGCGGGGGAGCTCTCCACGCGCGAACAGCCCGAGCAGGCCGGAGGAGGGGCGCGTCTCCACGTCCTCGCTCTCGGCGACCGCCGCCTCCCACGAGCCGCCCGCGACCAGCTCGGTCAGGATCCGCTCGGCCGTGCGTCGCTGGAGCTCCCGGGCTTGGGCCGAGCTCGTGGGATCGATCCGGCGCACGGTATGGGCGAAGAGCCGGTAGGTGCCGTTGGCGAAGGCGGCCGCCGGAGCGACCGCGGCGCCGGCCCCGAGCCGATCCTCGCGATCGAGCTCGAGCAGCGCCTCCCGACGCTCGTGCCACATCGACTCCGTCACCGCCTCCTCTCCGACGAGGTCGGCGGCCTCGGAGGCACGCGTCGCCAGCGCCGCGACGCCCACCCACTGCCGGGCCAGCTCCCCGGCGGCGTCGGCGCGCACGGGGTAGGGCTGCGCAAGCACGATCAGCTCCGCGAGCTGCTCGGAGGTCAGCGTCCAGTCCTCCACCCGCGCCGCCGTCCCCTCCTCGGGGGCGTCCCCGCAGGCACCGAGGAGCAGCGCTGCCGCCGCGAGCCGGGCGGCGCGGCCGGGCCACCGCATCGCAGGGGCGCAGCGGCCGGGCCACCGCATCGCGGAGGCGCAGCGGCTCGCACGTTCCCCGGCCTGCCCCGTTGTCGTGAAGACGCCGTCGGGCTGAACGATGCGCTCGGGTGGAGTCGTCACCATCACGATGCGGCTCTTTGGCGGACGGGGTCGCGGTCGGACACGAAACTCCCACGGCGGGATCGCCCGACGCAACCTCCGGGACACTTCCTGCCGCGCAGCCCGACGGGAAGTGCCTCGGACCAGCCGGGGACGTGGGGAGACGGCTCAGCCCTCCGGTCGCTGGATCTCGTACTCCGCGGGGGGCTCCACCCCCAGGAGGTGCCGCACGAAGTAGTCCCAACGGCGTCGCACGAAGTACGGCTCGTTCAAGCCGTGGGCGCGATCGGGAGCGATGATCAGGTCGAAGTCCTTGTTGGCCTTGATCAGCTCGTCGACCACCTGGATCGTCATCGCCGGATGCACGTTGTCGTCCATGTCGCCGTGCATCAGGAGGAGCTTGCCGCGGAGGTTGGCCGCATGCGTCTTGTTGGCCTCCTCCTCGAAGTTGTCCGTCCCCCCCAGGGTGTCGCGGAGCATCTCGCCCTGGTACTTCTCCGCCCAGTAGATGTTGTAGCTGCGGTTGTCGTGGTTGCCCGCTCCGGCCACGCCGACCTTGAAGAAGTCGGGGAAGCGGAACATCGCGTCGGTCGTCGCGAAGCCGCCGCCCGAGTGGCCGTAGATCCCAACGCGGTCGATGTCGATGAAGGGATGGCGCGCCGCCAGCTGACGGATGGCGGCGACGTGGTCGGGGATGCCGTTGTCGTTGAAGTCCCCGTAGTAGTTGTCGTGAAACGCCTTGGAGCGCCACGGCGTTCCCATGTGGTCGAGCTGGATCACGACGAACCCGAGCTGCGCCAGCGCAAAGTCGTCCCCGCCGCTGCGATGATCCCACGCCCGTCCGACGGAGCCGACCTGCGGCCCCGGATAGATGTGCGTGATGATCGGGTACTTCTCCTCCGGGTCCAGGTCGGGGGGGAAGTGGACGAGTCCGTAGAGGTCGGTGATCCCGTCCCTGGCTTTGACCGTGAAGACCTCCGCGGGCCGGAAGTCGATCTCCTCGACGAGCCGGTCGACGTTGGCGGTCTCGAGGGGCATGACCACGGCACCGTCCCTCGCCGAGCGCAGGACGGTCACCGCGGGCTCGGCGATCTGCGAGTATCGATCCACGAAGACCGAGCCGTCCGGTGACCACGCGACGTCGTGGTGCCCCTCCTCGGGCGTCAGCAGCGTCAGGCCCGTTCCGTCGACGTCGATGCGGTACAGGTACGCCTCGTAGATGAAGCGGTCGGCCTCCCTCCCCCGGGCCTTGAAGAAGACGTGACCCGCTTCCTCGTCCACGTGGAGGACCTCCTCCACCATCCAGGCCCCGGAGGTGAGCTGTCTCCTGACGCCGCCGTCGGGGCCGAGCAGGTACAGGTGAGCCCACCCGTCCCGCTGAGACCACCAGAGCACGTCCCCGTTGCCGAACACGTACCACGACGAGGGATCGAGCCGGCGCCCGTGTCCCATCTCGACGTAGGTCTTGCCGGTCTCGTGGGCGAGCACCCGTGAGGCGCC
>JBFFWJ010000470.1:0-3361 GCA_041570315.1 Longimicrobiales bacterium
GCCCGACGTGCGCCGGCTCGTGCCAGAAGCGGAATGGATGATCGTCGGCTCCTCACCGAATGGGTACGTAAGGCGAGCAGCATCCGAGGCCGGTGCATCGCTGTGGGCGGACGTGCCCGACATGCGGGAGTGTCTTCGACGTGCATGGGTCGCCGTGGTGCCGATGCGCAGCGGCTGCGGCGTGAAAAACAAGATCCTCGAGGCTTGGGCCGTCAAGCGCCCGGTAGTTCTCACTTCCGTGGCGGCCAACGGCATACGACTGGATCCGATTTCGGCGGAGCTCGTCGTATCATCGGCACAAGAGATGGTGGACCAGGTAGTGAGACTCCTGACGGACGAAAGCGCCCGAGAGCATTATGCCACCCGGGGTTATGAGCTATGCCGAAGCCAACACCGGTGGGACGTCGCTGCGCAACGTCTGGACAATCTCCTCCGATCGGCTGGCCAGGTCGCGACCTGTTCGTGAGAGCAAGGTTGTGGAAGAGAACCCCGATCTAAGAAAGGGGCTCTGAGGCTCGGGTCCCAACGGCGGTTCAGCCCGAGGGAGAAGCGAGCGGTGCCGAGACTGGTCGAGGTGACGGGTACCCGGACGGGATGGACGCGTCAACGGATTCTCGGGCGGCTGGGCCTACCGAGGTCGCGCTACCATAACTGGCGGCGATACCTCTGCGCAGCGTCCGCAGCCCAGATCGAGCAGGCGGTGCGATGGGGCCAGGCCCTGGACGCGGACAAGGGCGAACTGGAACTGCCGCTGCCACAACTGCGGTGGTCCGACGGGAGTATGCCGTGGATCTCTCGGGTCGCGCATGGCGGCCCGGACGCGCCGCCCGCGGAGTAGTTGCAGCATGCGGAAGTCTCTGGTCGGTCGGAATTCGGCTAAACCGCGGCGGCCTCCCGCAACTCCCGAAGCCCCTTCCGCAGCTCGAGGGGCGCCTTGGCCGGTACCGGCTGTGGCAGGGGCGTCGCCGCGAGCTCGGCCGCCTTGATCTCCCACTCGTGCAGCCCCGCGGCTTTGGCGAACCGCTCCACCGCCCCTAGCACGCGCCGAGCGGCCCCGGGGCGGCCCATCGCCTGGAGCGACGCCCCGCGGAAGTACCCGACCTGCGCGCGCAGGTAGGAAGGAGTGCCGCGCGCTTCGACCATGGCGACGCGGCGCCACCGCTCGTATCCGTCGCCCCGCCGCAGCGCGGCGCAGTATGCGAGCGCGTCAGCGGCCATCATTCGGATCTCGGGCTCGGGAGACGACGTGCGCGCCAGCACGAAGGCGTCGACCGCCGCGTCCAGATCGCCCGCCTCGCGCAGGAGCGTTCCGATGTTGAGCAGGAGGTTGGCGCGGGCGGCGGAATCGTCCTGCGCGCTCAGCGCTACCCACGCGTAGCGCGCCGCCGAGGTGAATCGTCCCGCCGTCCGCTCCGCAGTCAGCATCGAGTGCCCCACCGCCGCAACCAGCGAGGGCTCCTGGGAGGCCAGGGCAAGGCCCCACGCCCTCCGGTAGCGGGCCCGCGCCGCCGGGAACGCGCCTCGCGCGCGGTGCGTGTGTCCCTCGCCGTCGAGGACGAGCGCCAGCCGGCTCCGGTCGCCCTCGGTCTCGGCGATCCGGCGCGCGAGCCCGTACCACCGAAAGGCTTCTACCCATTCGGTCAGCCGGCGGTACGCGCGGCCCGCTGACCGGGCAGCGTCGATCCCCCCGCGGGCGTCTGCGCGCAGCAGCGCGAGCTGGTGCCCGATAACGTGGACCGATGCCGCCTCCGCCAGCGCGCCGGACGCGTCCAGCGCCGCTCCCAGCCGCAGCAGGGCGGGACCGAGGCGGCCCGGGCGTCCCAGGGCCTCGGCCACCTCGTGGGCTGCGGGTCTCGCGGCGGCAGGCAGGCAAGCCAGCTCGGCGGTGACCTCCGCCCGATAGTGCGGCAGCTCGGACCGGAGGCCGATCTCGAAGCCGACCTCGCGGTAGGCGTCGAGGAGGGCGATCAAGCGGGCGGCGGCACCGGCCGCCGCCGCCTCGTGCACATGCGGCCGCGCTCGCTCGCCCGACTCCGCGTACCAACCGACCGCGCGAGCGACGAGGTCGGCGGCCGCTCGCAAGCGCTCCGGGTCGGCGCCACGAACCATCAGGTGCCACCTCCGGGATCCCGCCCGCTCGATCAACCGCGCCACGCCGTTCGGCAGGGCCGCGTCCCAGCACACCTCGGGCACCACGGCCACCGCGTGCACCGGCGCCAGGCGCCCGGGCCCGAGGTCATCGGTCCACCCGTACGCCGCGCCGTGTGCACCGGTCTCGCGCACGAGGTCGGCCAGGAGGCGGGCCCCCGCTTCACGGAGCTCCGAAGTGGCATGCATGACGACGGCGCGCTCGAGTCGATGAGAGCGTGCCGCCGTCCACTCCGATGCTCCGGCGATTCCGTCGCCCAAGTCGCGTTCCCGTGGGTGGAGGACCTGTGGACGATCCAGAAAGCTCTGCACCGTAGGGCCGGCCCCCGCGTGGAGTCAATGCACGGCTCCCGGCGTACCGTGTCCTTTTCGAAGCCGGGACAGGGCCCAGCCGCCTCAGGTCCGCTCGAACACCGCCGTGAACGGGCTGCCTTCGAGCGTGCCCGACACGGTCAGCTCGTTGCCGGAGACCGACCACTGAAAGCTCATCTGGTCGGGGGTGCCGGGGTCGAGGGTGATCGAGCTGCCCGTGTGGGAGAAGTCGCCGTCCTCGGCGCACGACGGCGCCGAGGCGCAGAGGAGGCCGCCGGTGTCACCGCCGACGAGCATCTGATAGCTGCCGTCGGAGAAGAACCCGAAGGACGCGCTGAATTCGCTGGCTTGTCCCATCAGCTCCGTTCCGTCCACGATGAAGCTCGTGGCGATCCAATTGCCGATGAAGGCGGCCGTGATGTCGGGGTCGGCGGGGTCCTCACAGGCTGAAGCGAAGAGCGACAGGAGCAGGACGGCTCGGACTCCACGTCCTCCCGAGCGAAGGGCGTGGGTGATCATGGGATCGACTCCCCGGTCGAAAAGGTGATCCAGTGCACCCGAATTGTGGCCTCACAGCCCCTCGACGTCTGTCGGGGATCGGACCGTTCGGGTGTAGGGAGCACGGTCGCCCCCCGAAGCCGCGGTTCACGCTCGGACCCGGGAATCACGGTTGCGCGCCACGGAGCGGACCTCGGGCCCGCCCCCTCCGGGCCCCCGGTCTTCGTCTCGCCTCCGGTCAGCGGAGGAGGAGGACCGTCGACAACCCGAGGGTCTTGTGGCAACATGCGTCGGACGCCCCGACTCCAGGAGATCGGATCGTGCCCCCTGATCACGATACGCACGCGCTACACCGGCTCGTCGAGCGCACGGACGGGCCGCAGCCCTGGCGCAAGCTCTTCCA
>JBFFWJ010000471.1:0-3357 GCA_041570315.1 Longimicrobiales bacterium
CGCGGCCTCGCGGCTGCAGGAGCAAGGGCGCCGGGGAGCCGTCGACTCAGCCCACGACGCGCGTCAGGACGCCGAAGTCGAAGCGCCAGCCCGCCCGGCCGAGCAACTCCACGAACGCGTGGACGGGAAAGCCCACGACCGTAAAGTAGTCGCCCTCGATGCCCTCGACCAACGCGGCGCCGAGTCCCTGGATCCCATAAGCGCCGGCCTTGTCGAGCGGCTCGCCCGAGCCCACGTAGCGGGCGACGGCTTCGGGCCCGAGATCCCGGAAGCGCACCACGGTGCGCGCCAGCGTGCTCACGATCCCGTGGGGCCCCGCGAGCGCGAGCCCGCTCAGCACGTCGTGGGGCCGTCCCGACAGCGACAGGAGCATGGCCACGGCGTCGTCGCGGTCGACGGGCTTGCCGAGCACCCGCCCACCCTCGACCACCACCGTGTCTCCTCCCACGACGAGCGCTTCGGGGAACTCCGCCGAGACCGCCTCGGCCTTGGAGCGGGCCAGACGCTCCACGTGCGCCGCAGGCGTCTCGCCCTCCAGGTACCGCTCGTCGACATCCGGAGCGCGGATCACCGGGTCGAGGCCCAGCTGCCGCAGAACGTCGGCCCGGCGAGGCGAGGCCGACGCCAGCACGAGCCGGACCGTCACGACCGCTCGAGCAGGAGGGTGACGGGACCCTCGTTGACCGAAGCGACCTCCATCGAGGCTCCGAACTCGCCGGTCTCGACCGAGCCCGAGGTGCGGCGCCGGAGCTCTCCGACGAACTCCCGGTAGAGCGGGATCGCCTCCTCGGGCCTCGCGGCCCGCACGAAGGAAGGGCGCCGGCCCTTGGTCACGTCCCCATAGAGCGTGAACTGGCTCACGACGAGCACGTCGCCGCCCACGTCCCCCAGCGCCAGGTTCATCTTGCCCTCGCGGTCGGGAAAGATCCGCAGGCCGCTCACCTTCTCGGCCATCCACGCGACCGCGTCCGAGCCGTCCCCCTCGGTGAAGCCGACGAGGAGCAGAACGCCACGACCGATCTCGCCCACCACGTTCCCGGACACCCGCACCTCCGCCCGGGACACGCGCTGGAGAACGACCCTCACTCCACCGTGACCGACTTGGCGAGGTTTCTCGGCTGGTCGACGTCCGCGCCGCGCATCACCGCGACGTGATACGCGAGGAGCTGCAGCGGGATGGTCGTGAGAACCGGCAGGAGGCACGGCAGCGTCGCGGGCACCTTGATCATGTGGTCGACCTTGCCCTGCAGCTCCGGCGCGTCGTCGGAGACGACGGCGACGATCCGGCCCTGGCGCGCTTTCACCTCCTCGACGTTCGAGACCACCTTCTGGTATACCGGGTCCCGCGGCGCGAGGACGACCACCGGCATGTCCTCGTCGATCAGCGCGATCGGACCGTGCTTCATCTCCGCCGCGGGGTAGCCCTCGGCATGGATGTAGCTGACTTCCTTGAGCTTGAGCGCACCCTCGAGGGCGACCGGGAACTGGTAGCCTCGACCGAGATAGAGGAAGTTCTTGGCATCCTGGTAGTGTCGGGCCAGATCCCGGATCTCGTCGTTCAGCTTGAGGACCTCTTCGACCTGGCCCGGCAGCGCCTCCAGGTGCTGGACGATCTCGCGCCCTTGCAGGACGGAAAGGTGGCGCCGGCGGCCCATGAAGAGCGTGAAGAGCGCCAGCGCGACCAGCTGGCTGCTGAAGGCCTTGGTCGAGGCCACACCGATCTCCGGCCCGGCGTGCAGGTAGATGCCGAAGTCCGTCTGGCGCGCGATGGTGGACCCGACCGCGTTCACGATCCCCATCGTGGGAACGCCCCGCTGCTCGGATTCCTTCAACGCGGCCAGGGTATCGGCCGTCTCCCCGGACTGGCTGATGGCGAGGGTGAGCGTGCCCGGCTCGAGCACGGGGTTGCGGTAGCGGAACTCCGAGGCGTACTCGACGCTCACCGGGATGCGGGCGAGCTCCTCGAGCATGTACTCGCCCACCAGGCCCGCATGCCAGCTCGTCCCGCACGCGGTGATGACGATCCTCTGTACCCGCCCCAGCTCGAACTGGTGCTCGGCGATCCCCCCGAGACGGGCGTCGCCATCCTCGGTCAGGAGCCGCCCGCGCATGACGTCGCGCAGGCTCGTCGGCTGCTCGAAGATCTCCTTCAGCATGAAGTGCTCGAAGCCCCCCTTCTCGATCGAGTCGAGGTCCCAGGTCACCCGATGGACGCCCCGGTCGACCTCGACCCCCTCGAGCTGATAGGTGCGGTACCCCGTGGGCTCCAGGACCGCGTAGTCTCCGTCGTCCAGATAGACGACGTCACGCGTCTGGGCGATGACGGCCGCGGCGTCCGAGCCCGCGAGCATCTCTCCGTGCTCGCCCACCCCGATGAGGAGAGGGCTGCCGTTGCGGGCGACGACGATCTTCTGGGGATCCCGCGAAGACACGACGGCGATGCCGTATGCGCCCTCGACCTTGCGGAGCGCCGCAGCCACGGCGTCCTCGAGCGGCATTCCGTCACCCCAGAGGAAGTCGATGAGGTGCACCACGACCTCGGTGTCGGTCTCGGACGTGAACTCGTAGCCCTCGTGGACGAGCTGCGTCTTGATGACGGCGGCGTTCTCGATGATCCCGTTGTGGACGAGCGCGATGTCGCCGCGGGCCGAGGTATGCGGGTGCGCGTTGGGCTCGTTGGGGGCGCCGTGCGTCGCCCAGCGGGTGTGAGCGATGCCGCAGGTGGCGTGCGTCGGCAACGCCTCGATCGCCTCCTCGAGCGCCCGGATCTTGCCCGGCCGCTTGACCACTTCGACGCCCGCGTGGTTCAGGAGAGCGATCCCCGCCGAATCGTACCCGCGATACTCGAGGCGCTTGAGCCCCTCGATCAGGATCGGGGTCGCTTCCTTGGATCCCACGTATCCGACGATCCCGCACATCGGCGCTGTTCCTCCGTTGGGTTGTCCGCTCCGCTCCCTGCTACCGCGCGAGCCCCCGAAAGGAGCCGCGAGGGTGTGACCAGGTCGCTCTAGGCGACCCCCTGCAAGACCTCCGTGGCGCGGGCGACGAGCCCCCGCGCCGTCGGCTCGTCGCGCGCCTCCGCGATGAGCCGCACCACCGGCTCCGTCCCCGAAGGCCGCACGTGCAGCCACGTCTTCTTCGTCGGCCAGGCCAGGCGCAGCCCGTCCTCGTCGTCCCGCGTCTCGGCGCAGAGGTCGGCCTCCAGCGCCGCATAGGCGGCCGTGAGCGCCTCCCGCGGGAAGGCCGCCTTCTCCTTGACGATCCGGTAGCTCGGCCAACGGGCCGCCGCCTCCGAGGGCGTCACACGCCTCTCGGCGAGGTGCTGCAGGATCAGCGCCGCCGCGAGGGGGGCGTCAC
>JBFFWJ010000472.1:0-3337 GCA_041570315.1 Longimicrobiales bacterium
AGCCCGTGGCCCGCGTGCACGTGCAGATCGAGGGAGCGAGCCAGAACGGCCGCCCGGGCGAGCCGGTCCGCCTGCACGATGCGCTCCGGCGGGCTCGCGTTGGCGTACTCGCCGGTGTGGAGCTCGACGGCGTGCGCGCCCAGCTCCGCTGAAGCGCGCACCACCTCCTCGTCGGGGTCGATGAAGAGCGCGGTCCGAATGCCCGCGCCGACGAGCCTCTCGAGCGCCGACCGAGTGCTCCCGCGATGTGCGTCGTCGGACAGGGCGAGCCCGCCCTCCGTGGTGATCTCCTCACGCTTCTCGGGCACCAGGGTGACCTGCTTGGGCCGGAGCTGGCACGCGAGCTCGAGGATCTCCGAGGTGGCCGCGAGCTCGAGGTTCACGCCGGTGCGGGATGTCTCCATGAGCAAGCGCACGTCCCGGTCGCGGATGTGGCGTCGGTCTTCCCGGAGGTGCACCGTGATCCCGTCGGCACCGCCGAGCTCGGCCAGAACGGCCGCGCGAACCGGGTCGGGCTCGTCCGTCTTCCGCGCCTCCCGGACGGTCGCCACGTGGTCGATGTTCACGTAGAGCCGCATCGGTTCCTAGACGCTCCTCTCGAACTGCTCGGTGAGTGCCTCGCGCGACTCCGCTTCCAGCCCGTCGCCGAGCAGGCGCACGAGCTCGGAGCCGAGCAAGGCGTACAATCTGCGATCCTCGGGGTCCATCGCCCTCAGGTGCAGCGCCACGGTCTCCACGTCGCCCGAGGCGATCGGCCCCGGATCGACACCCGCCAGCCCCCGCTCCTCGATGCTTTCGAGCGTGCCGCGCAGGAGCGGGATGAGCGCGGGAAGCGCCTCCTCGCTCGACACCCCGGCGCGCTCCATCAGCCGGGCGGCCAGGTCGAGGAGGGGCGCGAGCGCGCTCGAGGCCAGCACGGTCGCGGCATGGAAGAGGGGCCTGCGCGTGGCGGGAACGCCGATGACCGGAGACCCCAGCGCGGAAGCGAGATGCCGCGCCACCGCGGTCGCCTCGGGCGATCCGATCACGGCTATGTACGAGCCGGGTAGCCGCGCAGCGCCGCTGATCGGGTGCTCCACGACCTGGAGCGGGTGGAAGGAGCCGACCGCGTAGCCGCGCGCGTGCAGCGGCGCGAGCACGTCGGTGGGCAGGGAAGCCGACAGGTGGAACGCGGCGCACCCGGTGGGAGCCGGCCCATGGGCGGCCATCGCGAACGCCATCTCCGGCACGACCTCGTCCGGAACGGCCAGGAAGACCGCGGCCGTGCTGCGGGGGACCGGCTCGACGCCGAATACGTAGCGCGCCCGGCCCTGCATGAAGAGCGGATGGGCCGGCGGCTTCGGCCTCCGGCCGAACACCGTCACGTCGCTCGTCGACCCGCTGTCCAGGAGCGCGCTGGCGATCGCGAGCCCCATTCGGCCAGGGCCGACGACGGTGACGGACCCGATCATCAGGCGACGTCCTCCACCTCGATCCCGGAGCGGGCCTCCAGCCGTCCGAGAAGGTCCCTGGGGACCCGGGCCGTCAGGGAGACGGTCATGCGCTCATCCACCCGCCCGGTGACCTCCCCCTCCCGGTAGAGCGTGGCGATCGCCTCGCCGTCCACCGCCGGCACGCGCACGACGACGTGCGCCATCCGGCCGCGGATCCGCGCCGTCAAGGTGTCCCGGAGAGCCTCCAGCGACCCGGGCCGCAGCGCGGACACGAAGACGGAAGGCGTAGGGTCGGACGCGCGCACGCGCGCGCGCAGCCCCGACGCCTCCTCCTCCGTCAACCGGTCGATCTTGTTGAAGACCAGGATCTGGTCGCGGTCTTCGAGGTCGAGGTCCGCGAGCGCCTCGGTGACGACCTCCTGATGCTCCTCCCAGTCGGGGTGGGAGGCGTCGATCACGTGCAGGAGCACGTCCGCCTCACGCGCTTCCTCCAGCGTCGAGCGGAAGGAAGCGACCAGGTGGTGCGGTAGCTTCCGGATGAAGCCGACCGTGTCGGTCACCAGGGCCTCGTGCCCGGATCCCAGGTCGACGCTGCGCGTGGCCGAGTCGAGGGTTGCGAACAGCCGGTCCTCCACGAAGAGGTCCGAGCCGGACAGCGCGCGCAGCAGGGAGGACTTGCCTGCGTTCGTGTAGCCCACCAGCGCCGCTCGGAAGCTCCCCTCGCGCGACCTGCGCTGGACCGCCCGGGCCTTCGCGACCTGCTCCAGCTTCCGCCTGAGGTCTCCGATTCGGGTTCCGATCAGCCGCCGGTCCGTCTCGAGCTGGGTCTCGCCCGGGCCCCGCAGCCCGATGCCGCCGCGGATGCGCGAGAGGTGGCTCCACATCCGCCGCAGGCGGGGGAGCAGATACTGGAGCTGCGCGAGCTCCACCTGCATGCGGGCTTCCCGCGAGCGCGCCCGGGTCGCGAAGATGTCGAGGATCAGCTCGGACCGGTCCATGACGCGCACGCCGAGCAGGTCCTCCAGGTTCTTGCCCTGGGCGGGGCTCAACTCCTCGTCGAAGACCACCAGATCGGCCCGCTCGCGACGCACCAGGTCGGCCAGCTGCCGCGCCTTCCCTTCGCCCAGGTAGTAGCGGGGATAGGGCCGGTCGATCCGCTGCACGAGCGAGCCGACAACCGCGCCTCCGGCCGTATCGGTGAGGCGGGCGAGCTCCTCAAGGTGTTCGTCGGCCAGATGCCGCGGGAGCTCACGAAGAGGCGCGCCGACGAGGACCACGCGATCCACCGGGGTCCGCAGGTCGATCAGTTGAGTCGGGATCCTGCACCTCCACCCGCCGACGGTGCGACGCCCAACCGGTCCATGGCCGACCGGTCATCCGCGTTCGGCGCAGTTGTTCTCGGAATGGAGCCGAGCCCTCCCCGAGCACGTCGACGACCGCCGGGGACAAGGAGGGACGCCGGGTCCGCTGCACAACGATACTCAAGGCGGGTCACCCCGAGAACCCGCCGGTCACGGACGATCTCGCTCCTCGGACCCCTTGGCTCGGCGACGCTCCGCCCACCACTCCAGCCTCCTCGCGATCACCTCCTCGTGGCCGTGTGGCCCGGGTCGGTAGAAACGCGCGCCCCGGGCAGCCTCGGGCAGGTACTCCTGCGCCGCGATCCCGTCCTCCTCCGCCGGGTCGTACCGGTACCCCGCCCCGTACCCGAGCTCCTTCATGAGCTCGGTCGGGGCGTTTCGGATGTGCAGCGGAACGGGCGCCGAGGGCGTCTCACGGGCCGTGGCTCGAGCCGCCGCCCACGCCTCGTACGCTCGATTCGACTTTGGCGCGGTCGCCAGATAGATCGTCGCCTCGGCCAGAGCCAGCTCCCCCTCCGGCGACCCCAGGAAGTGAAAGGCGTC
>JBFFWJ010000473.1:0-3332 GCA_041570315.1 Longimicrobiales bacterium
CCCCGCCACCGCGTCGGCCGCCCATCGCCAGGGTCACCGTGCCGGTGAGCTCCGCCCCATCCTGGACGAGAGAGAGCGTCATGGTCTGGGCTCCGCGCCGACCCTGCGACTCGATCTCCCACGTGCCGCTGAGGGTCTGCGCCGAGGCCGGCGCGGCGAGCGTGACGAAGGCCAGGGCAAGGCCGGGAACAAGGGCACGCGACGTCATGGGATCGCTCCGCGTCGAGAGGGATGGCACAGGTGGACATAGGACCCCTCAAGGCCCGGGAACGTTAAGATCCGCCCTGGCCATCCCGGGCCGGCGCAGCTACGGTAGCCGGCGTCGGCCCGGACGCCCCAGGGGGCGCCCGCGGCGCGAGCCCCGTCCGCACCCGAGAGGTTGCCGTCATGCGTCTCCGTCGCCCGCCCCCGCCCGCCGTCGTCGCGCTGCTGGCCATCGCCCTCGCGGCTCCCGTCCAGGCGCAGGACGCCGCGGGCAAGCGCCCGCTCCAGATCGCCGACTACCGCCTGTGGCGGACGATCGAGGGCCCCGAGATCTCGGACGACGGGCGGTGGGTCGCCTGGACGTACCGGAAGGTGCGCATGGACGACACGCTGCACGTGCGGGACCTGGGAGCCGGCGCCGGCCACGCGGTCGCGAACGCCTCCGGGGCCGTCTTCTCCGACGACGGCCGCTGGGTGGCCTACCTCGTGGCGCCGCCCTTCCTCGAGGCCGAGCGGCTGGAGCGCGACGGCGAGGCCGTGCCGAGGAGGGTCGAGCTCCTGGAGCTCGCGACCGGTCGCACGCGCGGCTGGGACCGCGCGACCTCCTTCGCCTTCGCCAACGGGTCCAGCCACCTCCTGGTCACGAAGGAGCCGACCGACGAGGACGCGGAGCACGAGGGCACCGACCTGATCCTGCGCAATCTCCGGGAGGGCTTCGAGGAGCTGATCGGCAGCGTGGCGGAGGCGGCCTTCAACGAGCCGGGCACCCACCTCGCGTTCACCGTCGACGCGGCCGGGATGGACGGCAACGGCCTCTACCTCGTCGAGCTGGCGACGGGAGCCCGGCGCGGCCTCGACAACGCCGCGGAGCGCTACGCGCGTCTCACCTGGTCCGAGGACGGCCGCGCGATCGCGGTGCTCCGGGGAGACACGCCCGAGGGCAAGGTCGAGCGGGCCAACGCCGTGCTCGCCTTCACGGGCATGGACGCGCCCGAGCCCGGACGCTTCGAGCTCCCCGCCGACGCCGACGGGCTCGGCGACGCGCGCGTCGTGAGCGAGGACGGCCGCGTGGTCTGGAACGAGGGCGCCACGGTCCTCTTCGTGGGCACGAAGGAGCAGGAGGACGAGCTCGCGGCGTGGCCCGAGGACGGGCTCCCGCTGGCCGACGTGAACATCTGGCACTGGGCCGACGACCGCATCCAGAGCCAGCAGCAGCGGCAGGCCTCCTCGGACCGCGGGCGCACGTACGTCGCCGCGGTCCACCTCGACGGGGGCGGGCTCGTGCAGCTCGCGGACGAACGGATGCGCACCGTGGAGGTGGGCCGTGACGGGCGCTGGGCCATCGGCCGAGACGACCGCGACCACGTCTCGGACTGGCGGCCGAGCGTCGCCGACTACTACCGCGTCGACACGCGCACCGGGGCTCGCACGCCGGCCCTGGAAGCGCACCTGCGCACCCTCGGCCTCTCGCCCGACGGCGCGCGCTACCTGTACTGGAAGGACGGGCACGTCTGGGCCTACGAGATCGCCGCCGATCGGCACACGAACCTGACGGCGTCGGCTCCCGTCGATTTCACGAACCGGGAATACGACCGCTTCGGGGAGAAGCCTCCGCACGGCGTGGCCGGCTGGTCGGCCGACGGTGAGGGCGTGCTCCTCTACGACCGCTGGGACGTGTGGCTCCAGCCGCTCGACGGGAGGCCGGCGCGCAGCCTGACCCAGGGCCGGGGCGCGGCCGCCGAGATGCGTCTACGCTACGTCCGGACCGACCCCGAGGAGGAGACGATCGAGCTGTCCGAGCCGATGCTCTTCGAGGCCTACGGGGAGTGGACGAAGAAGGAGGGCTTCTTCGAGCTCGACGGAGAACGCCTGCGCGAGCTCACCTGGGAGGACCGCCGCTTCAGCGCACCGGTCAAGGCTGCGGAGGCCGATCGGTATCTGTTCACCGCGCAGACCTGGGAGGAGTTCCCGGACCTCTGGGTCAGCGGCGGCGATTTCTCGGATCGGGAGCGGGTCACGGAGGCCAACCCACAGCAGGCCGAGTTCTCGTGGGGCACGAGGATCCTCTTCGACTACACGAACGCGGACGGCGTCCCGCTTCAGGGCACGCTCGCGATCCCGGAGGGCCGGGAGCCCGGGCAGAGGCTGCCGATGATCGTGCGCTTCTACGAGAAGTACTCCCAGGACCTGCACCTCTACCCGACGCCGACCTACCGGCACCAGCCGAACTTCGCGGGCGTCGTCAGCAACGGCTACCTCCTCATGCAGCCCGACGTGCACTTCCGCATCGGGAGCTCGCACAGCGACATGCTGGAGTCCGTCGAGGCGGCCGTGCGCAAGGTGGTCGAGCTCGGCTACGCCGATCCCGACGCGATCGGCCTCAGCGGCCACTCCTACAGCGGAGGCGGCAGCGCGTACATCGCGACGCGCTCGGACATGTTCGCCGCCATCGCGCACGGGGCGGCTCCGATCAACCTGGTGAGCGAGTTCAACCAGCTCTTCGTGGGGAGCGGCCAGAACAACCACCGCTACGACATCTACGGCCAGGGCCGCTACGGGACCGACCCCTACGACGACTTCGACCTGTACTGGCAGCAGTCGCCGATCTCGGGCGTCGAGAACATGAACACGCCGGTCCTGTACCTGCACGGGGAGGAGGACCCCACGGTGAACTGGGAGCAGGGGCTCGAGTGGTACAACGCGCTGCGCTTCCTCGGCAAGCCGATCATATGGCTCTCCTACCCCGAGGAGGGGCACGGCCTGCGCAAGCTGCAGAACATCATCGACTTCCAGTACCGGCTGCAGGACTTCTTCGACCACCACCTCAAGGGCGCGCCGGCTCCGGAGTGGATGACCGACGGGGTGCCCTACGTCGACAAGGACCGGCACCTGCGCGAGTACGCGCCGCGCGTGTTCCAGCGGCCGATCGGGTGAGCGGGGCCCGGGCCCGCAGGGGGCCCGTCTCGGGCGAAGGCGGCCTAGTTGAAGGGCTCCGCCCGCTTGATCCACTTGTCCAGGTCCTTCTCCTTCGGATTCACCGGATCACCGGGGTGGATGATGCCGGCGGGGCACCGCTCGGCGGGCGATGGGAGGGAAGGAAGCAGTTGCTCGAACAACTGCGCAAGAGC
>JBFFWJ010000474.1:0-3313 GCA_041570315.1 Longimicrobiales bacterium
GCTACTGCACCAGGGTGCTCCTGCTGTTCGACTCGGACAGGGCCGGCCTCAAGGCAACGTTCCGAGCGGGGGACGTCCTGCTCGAGGCGGGTCTGCATCCCGCCGTGGTCACGTTGCCGCCGGGCGAGGACCCGGACACGCTGGTGCGGGCCCGCGGCGCTGCGGCCCTCGCCTCGCTCCTCGACGACGCGGTCGACGTGCTCGACCGCAAGCTTCAGATCCTCGACGAGCGCGACTACTTCTCCACGATCGAGCGGACGCGGTCGGCGGTCGATCGTCTGTTGCCGACGTTGCGCGCGGCCGCCGATCCGGCTCTGCGCGACATCTACGTCTCCAAGGTCGCGGACCGCACGGGCGTGCGGCGTGAGACGCTCGAAGCGGAGATGAGGCGCACCCGCCCGAGCCCGACCGCCTCCCGCCGAATGGTGCCCGAGGCCCTGCCCGGGCCGAGCGCTCGGCCCAGGATCCCCAAGCGCAACGCGGAGCGCTCGCTGCTTCTGGTCATGGTGCGCGGCTCGGAGTGGGTGGAGCGGGCGGCGGAGCTGGTCTCACCCGAGGACTTTTACGATCCGTACTACAGGGCCATCTTTGAGTTGCTTCTCGACGATCCCGAGGTGCGCTCGCCGCCTGCGTCCATGGATCCCGTCGCCGCCCAGCGGTTCGAGGAGATCCTGTCGGATCCGGAGGAGATCTCGCACGGGATCGATGTCTTCACGCAATCGTTGAACCGCATCCGCGTGGTGGCGCTGGACCACAGCATCCAGGATCTGCAGGGCCGGATCGAGGCTGCGTCGAGCGACGAGGAGAAGCTCGAGCTCACGAGCGAGAAGGCCGCGCTCGCCAGTGAGCTCCGCCAGCTGGACCCCAATTACTGGGCGTCTGCCCTGCGCAGTCGCTCCAACGACGACAACAGGAACGAGCCAGGCAGATGACGGAGCAGCGCCGCACCGCCCTCAAGGCACTCCAGAAGCTGGATCTGAGGATTCAGGACGCCCGCAAACGGATCGGCGAGTTCGACCCGCTCTTCGAGCAGGTCGAGGAGCCGGCGCTCATCCTCGAGACCGAGCTCACCAGCAGCGGGACGCGCCTGAAGGAGATGAAGCTCGAACAGCGACGTCTCGAGCTCTCCACCGACGAGAAGCAGGAGCGGCAGAAGCGCCTCGAGGAGCGGCTGTCTTCGGTGCGCAACCTGCGGGAGGAGGCAGCCGTCAGCGCGGAGCTCGAGATGGTGAAGCGGGCTCTGCAGAACGACGAGCAGGAAGCCTACACGCTCATGGACCAGATCCGGAAGGTGGAGGAGCGTCTGGCCGAGGTCGGGGCCGCGTTCGAAGAGGCGACGGCGCTGGTCGAGCCCAAGAAGGAGGAGCTCCTGAATCAGAGGGCCGGCGTGCAGTCGGAGCTCGAGTCGCTCGGGAAGGAGCGGGAGACCTTCGTCGGATCGATGGCGGCCGAGGAGCTGCGCATCTACGAGGCCATCCGGGCGGGGGGGCGGAGGACCGCGGTGGCGGAGCTGACGGAGGACGGGGCGTGCAGCAACTGCTTCGGCGTCGTCCCCCTCCAGCTCCAGAACGAGGTCCGGCACGGCGACGCCCTGATCCGCTGCGAGGGGTGCGGCGTGATCCTGGCGGCACCCGAGCCCGAGTCCGCCCGTGAGGTCGAGCGCGAGGTGGAGCGCGAGGTCGAGGCCGCACCGGTGACCGAAGCCTCGGGTCCGTCCGCCGACGGCGAAGGTGACGCGGTCGCCGGCGAGGAGGACGAGGAGCACGCGGGCGCCGCGGCCGTCCGGGACGACGAGGCCGAAGGGACGCTGGACGGAGAGTGAGCGCGCGGGGGCCGAGCCGGGCCGAGACCCGCCTCCGGCCCCCGGCGGCCGTCTGGACCACGCCCGAGGCGCCGGATGCGGACGTGGTCGCCCGTCTGGCGGAGGCGCTGGGTCTTCCCGAAGCCGTCTGCGCGGTCCTCGCCGTGCGAGGGCTGACGGAGGTGGAGGAGGCGAAGAGCTTCCTGCGCCCCCGCCTCGAGCACCTCCACGACCCCGCGATCCTGGCCGACGGGGTGTCCGCCGCCGAGCGAATCCGGCGGGCGATGGCTCGGGGCGAGCGCATTCTCGTGCACGGCGACTACGACGTGGACGGGATCTGCGCCACCGCGGTGCTCACGCGCTGGCTGCGCGAGCTGGGGGCCGACGTCGTGCCCTTCGTGCCCCACCGCCTGCGCGACGGCTACGACTTCTCGGAGGCGGGTGTCGCGGCGGCCGAGCGGGCCGGAGCGAGGCTGGTCGTCACGGCCGACTGCGGCACGGTGGCTCACGACGCCATTGCCCGGGCCGGGGCCGCGGGCATCGACGTGATCGTCACGGACCATCACACGGTGGGCGGCACGCTGCCGCCTGCGGTCGCGGTGGTGAACCCCCACAGAGCCGACTGCGCCTATCCGGACAAGGGACTGTGCGGCGCGGGGCTCGCGTACAAGGTGTGCGAGCTCGTCGCGCGAGCGATCGGGGCGGACGCGGCCCCTCTGGTGGAGTACCTGGACCTCGTCGCCCTGGCGACCGTGGCCGACCTCGTCCCGCTCCGGGGCGAGAACCGCATCCTCGTCCGCTACGGGCTCCGGCGCTTCTCCCACACCCGGGTGGCGGGCGTGCGGGCGCTGCTGGAGGCCGCCGGCCTCGTCGGCGACGAGATCACCGCGGGTCGGCTCGGGTTCGTGATCGCGCCCCGCATCAACGCCGCGGGACGGATCGGCGACTCGGCCGACGCGCTTCGCCTGCTGCTGACCGAGGACCGGGACGAGGCCACGGCCCTGGCCGCCGCGCTGGAGGCCGTCAACACCCGACGGCGCGAGGAGGATCGCCGCACGCTCGACGAAGCGCTGGATCAGCTCGAGGCGACGTACGAGCCTGAGCGGGACCACGGGGTCGTGCTCGCCGCCGACGGGTGGCACCCCGGGGTGATCGGCATCGTCGCCTCCCGGGTCGTCGAGCGCATCCATCGCCCCGTCGTGATGGTGGCGCTCGATGGGGAGCGCGGGCGTGGAAGCGCGCGCTCGATTCCGGGCTTTCACCTGTACGAGGCGCTCGCCGAGTGTGGCGGGCACCTCACGCGATTCGGTGGACATCGGCAGGCCGCCGGGATGGATCTGCCCCGCGCCGAGGTCGGGGCTTTCCGCCGCGCCTTCAACGAGGCGGCGCGGCGGCGCCTGGGCGCGGAGCCGCCTCGGCCCACGCTGCACCCCGACGTGGAGCTCGCGCTCACCGACGCCGACCTCCAGCTCGTGCACTGGATGGGCTACCTCGGGCCCCACGGGATCGGAA
>JBFFWJ010000475.1:0-3295 GCA_041570315.1 Longimicrobiales bacterium
CACGCGGCGCCGAGTGACGACGAGTACTTCGGCGCCGCGCGCCGCACGGACGTGCTGCGCAGGATCGCGCAGGAGACCGGTGGACGGTTCTACACCCCCGAGGACGTCGCCACGCTGCCCGAGGACATCACGGTGACCGGCGCGGGCGTGACCCTGGTCGAGGAGAACGACCTGTGGGACATGCCGGTGCTGTTCCTGCTGATGCTGCTCCTGATGGGGGCGGAGTGGGGCTACCGGCGCGTCCGGGGGCTGGTTTGACCCGCGCTCGACTCGCCCTCGCGGTCGGGGCGCTCCTCGCCGTGGCCCCGCCGGCCTGGGCCCAGGCGCGCACGCACGCGGTCATCGTCGTCGGGCTCGGAGGCGCGGAGGAGTTCCGGGAGAGCTTTCACCGGGAGGCGGCCGCGCTGTACGAGGCGCTGACCGAGCGCCACGGCATCCCGGCCGAGGACGTGACCTACCTCGGCGAGCGCGTCGACGTCGACCCGGAGATCATCTCCGACCGCTCGACGCGGGCGAACCTGCTCCGAGTGCTCGGCGAGATCGCGCAGCGGGCCGGCGCCCAGGACCGCGTGCTCGTCGTCCTGATCGGCCATGGCACGTCCAGCCGGGGAGAGACGCAGTTCAACCTGCCCGGACCGGACGTCACGCCCGCCGACTTCGAGATGGGGCTGCTCGCCTTTCCCACGCAGACGCTGGCCCTCGTGCACACGGGAAGCGCGAGCGGCTCGTTCGTCGCGCCGCTCTCGGGGCCGAACCGGATCATCGTCGCCGCCACCCGGACCGAGCGGGAGCGCAACGCGACCGAGTTCGGGCAGTTCTTCGTCGAGGCGGTCGCGAGCGACGTCGCCGACCTCGACAAGGACCGGCGCATCTCGATCCTCGAGGCCTTCCAGTACGCCCGCGCCGAGGTCGCCCGCTTCTACGAGGAGGCCAACGAGATCCTCACGGAGCATGCGATCCTCGACGACAACGGCGACGGCGAGGGGAGCTTCGACGCGGGCAGCGACGGACCCGACGGACCGCTGGCGGCGACCTTCGCCCTGGGCTCCGCGGTGGCCGCCGCGCCGGCCACGGTCGACGATCCGGTCCTCGCGAGGCTCTACGACGAGCGCACGGAGATCCAGGGGCGCATCGACCAGCTGCGCGCCGTGCGCGGGACGATGGACGAGGAGGCGTACCTGGGCGCCCTGGAGCCGCTGCTCGTCGAGCTGGCGCTCAAGAACCGGGAGATCCGCGCACGGGAGGGGGGCGACGCATGAGCCTCAGGCCCGTCGGCGCCGGCGTCCTCCTGTGGGTCGTGTCGCTCACGCCCCTGGGCGCCCAGGAGGCGGGCGCGGCGACCGCCGCGCTGCGAGCGGGCGAGTACGAGGACGCGATCGCGGGCTTCCGGGCCGTCCTGCGCGACGAGCCGGCCGCGGTGCAGGCGCGTGTGAGCCTGATGGAGGCGCTCCTGGCGACCGGGGCGTACGAGGAGGCGGTCGAGGTCGGCCGCAGCGCGCCCGAGCCCGGCGCGGTGGCGAACGCGACGGGCGTGGCCCTGATCCGGCTCGGCCGCTGGGACGAGGCCGAGACCGCGCTCACGCAGGCGGTGGGGGCGCGCAACGCGTGGAGCCTCACCGCCGAGGCGAACCTGGCGGACCTCGCCTTCGACCGCGGCCGGATCGACGAGGCGACGCGGCGCTTCGACCGGTTCATCGACGTCTACAACGGCGCCGACGGGCGGCTCTCGGCGCTGGATCTCGTCGCGGTGGGGCGGGCGGTCCACTTCCTCGGCCGCGGCGATCCCGACCTCTTCCAGGATGCGCTCCGCGCCTTCGACGAGGCGGCCGGGCGGGATCCGGGCTGGCTCGAGCCGAGCGTGTGGGCGGGCAAGCTCTTCCTCGAGAAGTACGACAGCCCCGCGGCGCAGGCCGAGTTCGGGCGGGTCCTCGAGCAGAACCCGCGGCATCCGGAGGCGCTCCTGGGCATGGCCAAGGCCCTGATCTTCGACGGGACCGGGGGCGCGCGGGAGACGCTCGAGCGCGTTCTCGAGGTGAACCCGCACCACGTCGATGCGCGGGCCCTGCTCGCCCTGCAGCACCTCACGAACGAGGGCCACGAGGCCGCCCGCGCCGAGGCCGAGGAGGCGCTCGACGTCAACCCGAGCTCGCTCGCGGCTCTCACCGCCCTCGCCGGGTCGTACATGCTCGCCGACGAGCCCGACGGCTTCGACCGGATCCGCGGGCGGGTCCTGGAGCTGAGCCCCCGCCATGCCGGACTCGACGTCGCGCTCGCCGAGCTCGCCGTTCGGACGCGGCGCTATCGGGACGCCGTGGCCCGGGCCGAGGCGGCGGTCGCGCTGGACTCGGCGTCCTGGGAGGCGTGGGGCCTCCTCGGCATGAACGAGCTGCGCATCGGCCGGATCGAGCGCGGGCGGGCCGACCTGGAGCGGGCCTTCGCGGGCGATCCGTACAACCCCTGGTTCAAGAACAGCCTCGACCTCCTGGATACGTTCGAGCGCTTCGAGACGGTCGAGACCGAGCACTTCGCGCTCTTCCTGCACGGCACCGAGTCCGACCTCCTCGCCAACTACCTGGTGCCGATCGCCGAGGAGGCCTACGACAGCCTCTCGAGGCGCTACGGCGTCGAGCTGGAGGGTCCGGTCCGGGTGGAGCTCTTCCCGAGCCACGCCGACTTCTCGGTGCGCACGCTCGGCGAGGCCGGGCTCGGCGCGCTCGGCGTCAGCTTCGGGCCGGTGCTCGTGATGGACTCCCCCACCGCGCGCGAGCTGGGGGACTACAACTGGGCCTCGGTCTTCTGGCACGAGCTGGCCCACACCTTCCACCTCGCGATCTCGGACAACCGCGTGCCGCGATGGTTCTCCGAGGGGCTGGCGGTGCACGAGCAGCGCAAGGCGCGCGAGGGGTGGGGGCACCAGCCGAGCCTCTCCTTCCTGCAGGCGCTCGGGGAAGGGAGGCTGAAGAAGGTCAGCGAGCTCAACGACGGGTTCATGCGTCCGGACTTCCCGGAGCAGGTGATCTTCTCCTACTACCAGGCCTCGCTCGTCTTCCAGGTCATCGAGGAGCGGCACGGGTTCGACGCGATCCGGCGCATGCTCGAGGGCTACCGGCGGGGCGCGTCGACCGAGGGGCTCTTCGGGTCCGTCCTCCAGGTCTCGCTGGACGACTTCGACGAGGAGTTCGACGACTGGCTGCGCGCGCGCTTCGAGGGACCCCTTAGAGGGCTCGCGCGGGTCGGCGACCCCCTGGGGCCGGGCGCCGGGACCGCCGAGCTGCTCGACCACGTGCGCGCGCGC
>JBFFWJ010000476.1:0-3282 GCA_041570315.1 Longimicrobiales bacterium
AGCGACTACTTCCTGGGGAGCCGCTCGCTCCCGTGGCTCGCCGTGATGCTCTCGGTGGTCGCCACCGAGACCAGCACGCTGACCTTCCTGAGCGTGCCGGGCGTGGCGTACGCGGGCAGCCTGGTCTTCCTGCAGCTCACCCTGGGCTATCTCGCCGGGCGGATCCTGGTCTCGCTGATCCTGCTCCCGGCGTACTACGAGGGCTCGCTGACCACGGCCTACGCCCTTCTCGAGGCGCGCTTCGGGCTCGGGGCCCGTCGCTTCACGTCCGCGATCTTCATGGTGACCCGGCTGCTGGCGGATTCCGTTCGCCTCTTCGCGACCGCGATCCCGCTCGCCCTGATCACCGGGTGGCCGTACGAGGTGTCGATCGTGGTCATCGGGCTGCTCACCGTCGTGTACACGTACTTCGGCGGGATCAAGGCCGTGGTCTGGGTCGATGCCGTGCAGATGGGCCTGTACCTCTTCGGTGCGCTGGTCGCGATCGTCGCGATCCAGCTCCTCGTGCCCGAGGGGTGGGGCGCGGTGCTGGAGGCTTCGGCCGAGGCGGGCAAGCTCGAGGTGCTCGACCTGTCTCTCGACCGGACGGTGCCCTACACGATCTTCGCCGGCCTCTTCGGCGGAGCCGTCTTCACCATGGCGTCACACGGCACCGACCAGCTCATCGTGCAGCGGCTGCTCACCTGCACGGACCGGCGCTCGGCGCAGAAGGCGCTCGTGGGGAGCGGCGTCGCGGTGATCCTCCAGTTCCTGCTCTTTCTGATGGTCGGCCTCGGCCTGTGGGCGTTCTACGAGGGCCGCGCCTTCGAGTCGACCGACGAGATCTTCGCGCTCTTCATCGTCGAGCAGCTTCCGCCCGGGCTGACCGGGCTCCTGATCGCGGGGGTCTTCGCTGCGGCGATGTCCTCGCTGTCGTCGTCGATCAACTCCCTCGCCTCGGCGACGGCGTACGACTACTGGGCGCCGATGGCGGGGGCCCGAGACGACGAGGCGCGCATCCTGAAAGCCGGCAAGATCTTCACGCTCGTGTGGGCGGGGCTTCTCATCCTCGGAGCCATCCTGTTCATCCCCCTCTCGCGGAGAACGTCCGCGGTGGAGTTCGCGCTCGGCATCGCCTCGCTCGTCTACGGAGGGTTGCTGGGGGCCTTCGCGCTCGGCGTGCTCACCAGGCGGCCCGGACAGCGGGCCGTGATCGCGGGTGTGGTCGTGGGAATCGGGACGGTCGCGCTGCTGCGTGACGCGATGGCGTGGCCGTGGTACGTGCTGGTGGGCTCGGTGATCACCCTGGGGGTCGGATCGCTGGTCGGCCTCCTGGATCGCAGGCCGGCGTGAGCGTCTTCATCGGCGTCGACGGAGGCGGGACGCGGACGCGGGCCGTGGTTCTCGACGGGTCCGGCGCCGAGCTCGGCCGGGCGGAAGGGGAGGGGCGCGTGGTGACCTCGGACGCGCCCCAGCGCGCGGTCGAGGTCGTGATCTCCACGATCCGGAGCGCGGCGGACCGTGCCGGGGTCGCCCTTCCCGCAGCGGCGCTTTGGGCCGGGCTCGCCGGGGCGGGGCAGGCGGCGCGGGCGCGGACGCGGGTGCTGGCGTCGCTCCTCGACGCCGGCCTGGCCGGCGTCGTCCACGTGGGCACCGATGCCGAGGCGGCGTTCCACGACGCGTTCGGCGCCGGACCCGGCATCCTGCTGATCGCCGGGACCGGGTCGATCGCCTGGGGGCGCGGCGACTCCGGCCGGAGCGTGCGCGCCGGCGGATGGGGGCGCCACCTGGGAGACGAGGGGAGCGGGTACCGGATCGGCCTCGCGGCGCTGCGCGAGGTCGTGCAGGCGGAGGATGGACGGCGTCCGCCGACCGGGCTGCGGGCGGCGGCGCTGGAGCGCTGCGGCGTGCCGTCGCCCGGCGGGTTGGTGGCCTGGATCGAGGAGGCCTCGAAGGCCGAGGTCGCGGCGCTCGCGCCGATGGTGGCGGAGGCCGCCGCACAGGGCGAGCCCGCGGCCCGCGCGATCGTCGAGCAGGCGGTATCGGACCTCGAGGCCCACGCGCTGGCCATTCTGGAGCGCATCGGGCCGACCCGGGAGCGACCCGCGCTCGCGCTGTGGGGCGGCCTTCTCGCCGAAGGCGGGCCGCTGCGGGAGCCGGTCAGGGCGGCCCTGGCGGAGCGCGGGCTGCGGGCTCTCGAGACCGAGCTCGATCCGTCCCGGGGAGCCGCGCTGCTCGCACGCGCGCTGATCTAGCGGCCGCCGGCCCCGCCGGGTCAGGGCCGGGAGTTCCCTACGACGGCGTGCGGCCTTTGCCCGACTGTAGCGCCGAGCCCGGTCGGCGAGCTTGCGTCAGGGGCGGGAAGGGGAGGCTGTCCCTGCTCTTCCTCGTCAGGGGTGTCGACCCGATCGAGGGGGCTCGGAATGAAGATCCAGGAAGTTCTCGCGTCGAAGGGGCGCGTGGTCCACACGGTGAGCCCGTCGGAGCGTGTCGAGGACGTGCTCGGGCGCTTCGCCGAATCCGGGATCCGGTGCCTTGCCGTGACCCGGGACGAAGCGCTGGTCGGATTGATCACGATCCGCGACGTGGTCGCCTACATCGACCGCGGGGGCGCGGCGGCCCTGAAGGGCACCGTCGGCGACGCGATGGTGCGGGACGTGACCACGGTCACGCCCGAGACCACGCTCGAGGAGGCCGAGGCCGTCTTCGAGCGTAGCCAGTTCCATCACCTGCCGGTCGTGGAGGCCGGCGCCCTGGTGGGCGTGGTCACGCCGGCCGACGTGCTCGGCCGACACGTGGAGGAGCTGGAGGAGGTCTCCACGCTGATGCGTGACTACTGCTCGGGCGTCTACTACTGACCCGAGCTCCCTGCGATCGGCTGCCCCGATGGCCGTGCACCGCATCCGCAGAGGGTTGGACCTGCCCATCTCCGGCGCGCCCGCGCCCAGGATCACGGACGGTCCGGAGATCACGCGCGTCGCCTTCGTCGGCGACGACCTGCCGGGCCTGAGAGCCCGGGTCCGCGTGCGGGTCGGCCAGACCGTGCGACGCGGACAGCTCCTGTGCGAGGACGCGGCCACGCCCGGCGTCCGACACACCTCGCCGGGCGCAGGCCGGGTCGAGGCGATCCATCGGGGCCCGCGGCGGGCGCTGCAGTCGATCGTCGTCTCGCTCTCCGAGGGCGAGCGGAGCGGGACTCCCACCGCCGACGAGGTCGAGACCGTCCCGGTGGCGGCCGGATCCGACGGCGAAGCGCTCTCGTCGGGGGAGGTGCGTGCCGCGCTGGTCGCGTCGGGCCTCTGG
>JBFFWJ010000477.1:0-3270 GCA_041570315.1 Longimicrobiales bacterium
GCCACTTCCAGCTGTGGACCGGAACGTGGTGCATTCGGTGCCCGCCGCAGAACACCCTCTACAGTCGCAGCCTGGTGATCATCATGCGCGTCGTGCTTCGGACATGGCGCGCTCGAGGAGGTCGGAGACACCGAGTCGATCGGCCCACTCGGCGAGGTGGGAGCCGCTCAGGTCGTCCCCCTGGGGCCGGTGGATCGCCACCACGTCACGCCACCGCCGATCCGACACCTCTCCGCCACGCCTGTACCACTCCAGCCTGCGGAGAACCGAGTGCTCGGCAGTGTCGTCGAGAGCCACCGCGCGGATGTCGGCGAGGATATCGATGTCGTTCGTCGACCGGGGTTCGCCGAGTACCGAGCTTGCGAGCGAGCCGCCTACGAGGTACGGAATGCCGAGATCCTCCAGCATCCCCGTGAACGACGCCGCGATCGCGACCGCGTCGGCGAAGTCGTCACCCGCCGTCCGACCTCTGGGACCCGGGATAGGCTCTCTCGAAGAGATCGGCTCCCGGCCGGATGCGAGCGAGGCGCATCATCAACCGTTCCTCGGGCTCGTCGGGATGCCGAGAGCGTAGACCCGCCAAAGCCAGGCGGTCCGCCATGAGCGTCAGAGACCGGACTCGCTGGAGCTTCTCCGCGGGCGTCATCCCCTGATGGAGCTCGTCCATCCGCCGCCGGGTCCGGGCATCGGTAACGGACCCTCACCCTCCGAGTCGTACGACGGCAGCGCGCGCCTCGTCCACGAGCGGCCGCACGGCGGGGTCGGGGTCGCTCATCATGGTGAGGAAGGCGCGATAGTTCGCGACGGCCTGGTCGGTATCGCCGAGCGCATCGTGTCCACGCCCGAGCCGCAGGCGCACGTGGGGTCGGTACCCCGTAGGGAGGAGGGTCCGCCAGAGGCGCACGGCCTCGTCCCAGTCGCCCTGCGCGGCCTTCGCGTCGCCGGAGAGAAGCAAGGCGACGGCATCGTACGCGGAGTCCTGCACCACCGCGTCGAGGAGCGCCTCCGCGCCAAGCGCGTCACCGGCACGCAATCGAAGGAGCGCCTCGGTCGTCCGCTCGGCCTGCGCGAGGGTCGCCGCGCCGAAGTAGAAGCCGAGAAGCGGCGTTCGCGCCTCCAGCTGACCGGGCCCGATTCGCGTGAGCGCGGCGTCTCGCGTTTCGCGGTCCCCGGAGGCCGCCGCCACCAGGGCCGCATGGAGGGCATCGTCCGGCGTAGGGATACGATCGAGAAGCTCAGCGGGGACCTCCAGCTCACGCTCCACGAGCAGGTGCCATCTCGTCCAGGAAAGCCATGGCACGCTCTCCCCCGGCTTCGGCGGCATCGGTGACCGCCCCATGGCGACGTCGTGGCCGCGGAAGTACCCCGGAAAGGAGTTCACGACGTCCGGTGGCATCATGTCGTGCACCACCAACATCCGGGGAGACAGGTCGTCGCTCAGGAACGCGACCAACGACAGGAAGAGCGCTTCGCCGGCCCTCGTCGTTCGGAACAGCTCTTCGGCACGCGCCATCTCCTCGCCGGAGCCGCGGAAGAAGTCCCAGTACAGACGCCAGGGCTCGACCGCCTCGGGGTCGGCCGCGTTCGCCGCGTACTGGCTCAGGCGTGACCGGAAGGCCTCCTCGTCGCCGGCCGCGATCAGCCGCGCGAGGAGATGGATGTAGTACGGCCCGAACGTCGGCTCCAGATCGACAGCCCTCTGCAGGGCCGTTTCCAGCTCGACCTCGTCGGAGCGCGAAAGCCAAGGCGTGTGGAAGGCATACTCACTCAGCCAGTACCAGGCCTCCCCGTCGTCCGGGTGGCGGGAGAGATGCGCCCGCAGTGGTTCGACGCGATTCGAACGTCCGTCGGTAACGCCGATGCCGGCCTCGGCGAGCGTCCGCTGCCGCTCCGGGAGCCGCTCGGCCACGGCCGACACGCGCGCCCCGAGCTCCGCGGCCAGCTCCGGATTCACTTCCGACGTCCAGGACCACGCCGACAGGAGCCGCCAGTGCGCCAGCGCGAATACGGAGTCCGCGGCGACGGCCGCCTCGAACGCGTCGATCGCTTCGTAGAAACGGTTCTGTCGGTACAGCGCTTCCCCCCGCAGATACGCCTCGAGCGCTTCGAGCGAGGGGGTCGTGATCGCTCCCGCCAGGGAGGTGGACCCCGGTGCGGAGCCGACGAAGACCCGGGCGAGCTCCACGGTCAGCTCGTCGACGAGACCGAGGAGGTCATCCGCCGATCCCTCCACCTGCACTCCGTCGATCGGGGAAGAGTCCACCCCCGTCACCTCGAACACGTCGGCGACGATACGGACGCTCGAACCGGCCTGGACCAGGCTGCCCCGCACCGCATAGCGGGCATCCAGGCCCCGTGCCACGGAAAGCGCCTGCGCCAACTCGGCCGTGAAATCCGACCCGACATCCGAGCGCCAGCGTGCGATGACCGTGCCCGAGTTGATCGTCCGGATTCCCTCGAGTCCCTCGAGGTTGATCGTGAGGAGGTCCACCATGCCCTCCCCGTACACTCCGAGCTCCTCGCCCCGGGTCTGGAACGGCAGGACGGCGACCGCGGTGGCAACCACTTCCCCGCCGGCTCTCGACGCACCCAGCAGGCCCGTCTCCCCGGTCACCAGGACGTAGCCGCCCGCGGCCCCGATCGCGAGCGAGATCGCCACGACACCACCGAGGACGGCCCGAGCCCACGTCAGGTGCGGCAGCCTTCCCGCACGGAGCCTCTGCAGGGCGTCGGCGGGCGCCACCTGCCAGTCCGACGGCCGCTCGCCCGCCTCTTCCGCCACCGTCGTGGCCGGGAGCGATTGGACCCAGGCGGTCGCGCCCACCACCAACGCTCCGGCGCCCAGCAGGACCACGGTGACCGGGCCGATCCATGCGGGCAGCGCGAGCAGCTCCCTGAGCGTCGCGACCAGCTGGAGCACGAACCAGCAGGCGCCGAGATACACCACGAGGACCTGGAAGGCGCGCGCGTCCTTGAGGCGCCGCCACAGCGGAGGGGCAGTCATGCCGCAAAGGTAGGCCGGTGGCGGCCATTTCGGGAAGTCGATCACCCGGGGTCCCGGGCTCGTCAGCTCACAGGACGCGTCGCCGGTGCGATGAAGGGTGATCGTCGAGGCCCTACAGTGTCCGTCGGGGCGCTACCGACCTCGCTGGGCGACACCCCGTCGGTTCGGGAGGGGCACCGCACCTCCGCCCTCCGCGGTCGCGCGGACGAGCTGTTCCAGCTCGGCCTCACGGACCCCGTGGCTCACGCAGTCGAGGCCCGTCTTCC
>JBFFWJ010000478.1:0-3269 GCA_041570315.1 Longimicrobiales bacterium
ACCAGCGTGAGCCGTCTGCGGGCCCCACGTCTCCGGACACGTCGCCGGCACACCGAATCCATGCGGGTCGCTCCTCGCTCGGGTCGTCAATCGCACGAACACGTTCGCCCGGCCCGGACGAAGGAGACATGTCCGGATGGGACGCCGAGCGCCGCGCGCGGGAGCGCGCAGCGCCGCACCAGGGCGGGCGAAGACCCGCCCGGTCCCCGCGTCCCCCGTGGGACGGCCCGGCTAGGGCGCTGGCGCCGTCCCCCCGACGCGGTCGCGCATCACCCGCGCGAGGCTCCAGGAGACGCACCCGACGACCAGGGCGACGGACGCGCCGGCCAGCAGGTGGTCCAGGCTCAGGAAGGGCTGCGCGGCACCCGCGAGCCAGCCGTGCTCCGCGCCGTGCCCCACGTGCGCCCACAAGCCCTCCGGCGCCGGAAGCGAAGCCACGGCGGCCAGCGAGAGGGAGCGCAGGATGATCGACTTCATGGTCTCCTCGCCTTTCCGTCAGCAGATGCGGGGGAGCTGATCGCCCGGGAGCATGTCCACCACGCGCGTGCCGCCCAGCCCCGTGCGCAGCACGACCATGCCGGGGTGGTCGACCGTGGCGCGACCCACGCGGGCCGCCCCCCTTCCCACGTCGTGTGCCCGCATCGCCCCGAGCGCGTCCTCCGCTGCCTCCGGCGCGACGAAGGCGACCAGCACGCCCTCGTTCGCCACGTACAGGGGATCCAGGCCGAGCATCTCGCATGCGGCCTCGACGGCGGGGGGCACGGGCACGGATCCCGCCAGCTCCACGCCCACGGACGAAGCGCGCGCGATCTCGTTGAGGGCCGACGCCAGCCCCCCTCGGGTCGCGTCTCGAAGGCAGCGCACCCCATCGCCCACGCTCGCCCTCAACGCGTCGACCAGCGGCACGAGCGAGGCGGTATCGCTCTCGATGTCGGCCTCGAAGCCCAGGCCCCGGCGGGCGGCCATGACGGCCATGCCGTGCCGGCCGAGGGGCCCGCTGACCAGGATCGCGTCGCCCGGCCGGACCCGGTCGGGCGCCGGTCGGAACCCGGCGTGGAGGAAGCCCACCCCCGTCGTGTTCACGAAGAGGCCGTCGGCCTTGCCGCGGTCGACGACCTTGGTGTCGCCCGTCACGACCTCGACGCCGCACGCCGCCGCCGCCTCCGACATCGCGTCCAGCACCCGATCCAGGACCGCGAAGTCCAGGCCCTCCTCCAGCACGAAGCCGGCCGACAGGTAGACGGGCCGCGCGCCCATCACGGCCACGTCGTTGACGGTCCCGTGGACCGCGAGATGGCCGATGTTGCCTCCCGGGAACTCGAGCGGCTGGACGACGAACGTGTCCGTCGACAGGACCAGCTCACCCCCCTCCACGGGCACGCGCGCCCCGTCTCCGAGGCCGGCGAGGTATCGGCTCGGGAAGCGCGGCAGAAAGCGCTCGTGGAGCAGCCGCGCGCTCATCTTCCCACCCGAGCCGTGTCCGAGCTGGACCCGCTCCTGCTCGGCGAGCGGCATGGGGCAGCCGACTCCCTGGATGGCGGCCCCGCGGAGCATGTTCGTGGCCATGGTCAGGCTCCCGCGCCGGCTCGCGCCTCGACGCGGCCGAAGCTGTAGTAGGCGGCGCACGCGCCCTCGGCCGAGACCATCGGGGCGCCGAGGGGACGCTCGGGGGTGCACCGGTCGCCGAAGGCCGCGCACTGGCCCGGCTTGATCCGCCCCTGGAGCACCTCGCCGGCACGGCACTCCGGGGACTCCTCGGCCCGGATCTCCTCGAGCCCGAACTTCCGCTCCGCGTCGTAGCGGGCGAACTCGGGGCGCAGGCCGAGCCCGCTGGCCGGAATGGGGCCGATGCCCCGCCAGCTTCTGCTCACGACCCGGAACACCCGGGACACGAGCTGCTGGGCGGGCCGGTTGCCCTCCCTCCGCACGGAGCGCACGTACTGGTTCTCCACCTCGTGGCGTCCCTCCTCGAGCTGGCGGACCGCCATCCAGATCCCCTCGAGGATGTCGAGCGGCTCGAATCCGGTCACCACGATCGGCACCCGGTACCGGGCCGCCAACGGCTCGTACTCCTCCCACCCCATGACCGTGCAGACGTGGCCCGCGGCGAGGAACCCCTCGACCCGATTGTCCGGGGCGTCGAGGATCGCCACCATGGCGGGAGGGACGGTGACGTGGGAGACGAGCACGCTGAAGTTCTCCACCCCCAGCTCCCGCGCCCGCCACACCGCCATCGCGTTCGCGGGCGCCGTGGTCTCGAACCCGACGGCGAAGAACACGACCTCCCTTTCGGGACGGGCGCGCGCCAGCTCGACCGCGTCGAGGGGCGAGTAGACGATGCGCACGTCCCCGCCGCGCGCCCTCACCTGGAGGAGGTCGCACTCGGACCCCGGCACGCGCAGCATGTCGCCGAAGGAGGTGAAGAGGACGTCGGGTCGGGCCGCCAGGTGCAGCGCCCGGTCGATCTGCTCGAGCGGGGTCACGCACACCGGGCATCCGGGTCCGTGGATCATCTCCACCGCGTCGGCCAGAACCTCGTGGATGCCCTGCTTGACGATCGTGTGCGTCTGTCCCCCGCAGACCTCCATGAGCGTCCAGCGGCGGGTCGCTCGATCGAGGATGCGCGCGACGAGGCCGCGCGCCAGCTCCGGGTCCCGGTACTCGCTCAGATACTTCATGGCGACGCCTCCTCGGCCGCGTCGGCCACGCCGGCCAGCCAGGCGAGCTCGTCGAGCTGGCTCATCTCCCGGAGCACCTCGAAGGTCCGCCGCGCCTCGGCTTCGTCGACCCTGGAGATCGCGAAGCCGACGTGCACCACCACGTAGTCGCCCACCTCGACCTCGTCGGCGACGTACGCCAGGCAGACCTCGCGGCGAACGCCCCCGAAGTCGACGGTGCCGACGGCGAGCCCCGCATCGTCGCGGCGCTCCGCGATCCGGCCCGGGATTCCGAGGCACATGCCACTCCTCCTTGCTGCAGGCTTCAGTCGTGGAGGCGGGCCGCGGCCACCACGGCCTGCCCGTAGCTCACGGCCCCGTCGTTGGGCCCCAGCGCCCGGGGCGTCAGGACCCCGATGCCCGCCGCCTCGAGATGCCGACGCACCGCGTGGAGGAGCAGGGCGTTCTGGAAGCATCCGCCGCCCAGCGCGACCTCCTCCAGCGCGGCTTGGTCGCACGCCGCGCGCGCCGCGGCGATCTCGTCCGCGGTGACGCGAAGCGCCTGGATGTCGTCCACGGCGAGGCGATCGAACCGCCCGGTGTAGTCGATCA
>JBFFWJ010000479.1:0-3239 GCA_041570315.1 Longimicrobiales bacterium
ACGCCCCGCTCAAGGCGAAGCGCGCAAAGCTACACAATCCCAAAGCGATGGTAAAGCGAAGCCGGGCGGCCGCACGGGCCACGCGTCACCCGTCGTCGAGCTCCGGGCGCCCTCCCGTGGCCATGAAGTGCTCCTGCGAGCTCGGCCCGTCGCCCCGAAGGCGCTCGAAGACCCCGTCGTGGCGGAGCACCCAGGCCCGCGGGTCCGAGAGCTGGCGGTCCAGGATGGAGCGAAGGAGCGTGCGGGCGGCCGGATCGTCGACGGGAGCGTAGACCTCGACGCGGCGCCTCAGGTTGCGTGCGCGGAGGTCCGCCGAGCCGATGAAGTACTCGCCCTGACCCGCGTTCTCGAAGAACAGGATGCGCGCGTGCTCGAGGAAACGGCCCAGGATGCTGCGGACGTGGATTCCCTCGGACAGCCCCTCGACCCCCGGACGCAGCGTGCAGACGGAGCGCACGATCAGGTCGATCCGCACCCCCTTGCCCGCGGCCTTGTAGAGGGCCCTGACGACCTTCCGGTCGGCCAGGCCGTTCACCTTCGCCTGGATCCGCGCCGGACGGCCGGCCCGGGCATGCTCGACCTCCCGCTTGATCATGCGCTCGACTTCCTGGACGAGCGAGCTCGGGGCGACCAGGAGCCTGCGAAACCGTTGCTGGGGAGGGCCGGCGGCGCTGGTGAGGTCGTTGAAGAAGTCGTTGAGATCGGCGCCGAGGTCCGGATCCGCCGACATGAGGCCCAGATCCGTGTAGAAGCGGGCCGTGGTCGCGTTGTAGTTGCCCGTGCCGACGTGCACGTAACGCCGCACGCCCCCGCCCTCCCGGCGCACGACGAGCGCGGTCTTGGCGTGTGTCTTGTAGCCGACGACCCCGTACACGACCCGCGCCCCCGCCGCCTGGAGGCGATGCGTCCAGTGGATATTGCTCGCCTCGTCGAAGCGCGCCTTGAGCTCGACGAACACCGCCACCTCCTTGCCGGCGGAAAGCGCCTGGAGCAGCGCGTCCATCACGGGCGAGCGCCGCCCGGTGCGGTACAGGGTCAGCTTGATCGACACCACCTCGGGGTCCGAAGCCGCCTCGCGGAGGAACCGCCCCACCGTCGTGTCGAAGTCCTGATAGGGGTGGTGACAGAGGACGTCGCGCTCGGCGAGGATGTCGAAGATCGGCCGGTCCGGGTCGAGCGGCTGATCCGCCTGGTACGGGGGATAGCATGCCGCGTCGATGGGACGGTCGCTCAGCTCGGCGATGCCGCGCAGGTCCACCGGACCGTCGACCTCGTAGATGTCGGTCCGGGTCAGCGTCGCGGCCTCGGCCGACTGATCGCCGCGGACGCCGCGCAGGAGGTACGCGCGGACCTCGCGCGGCATGCGCGCTTCGACCTCGAGCCGGATGACCGGCTGGTACGGACGGTCCTCGACCTCGTCCGCCACCGCCGCGAGCAGCGAGCCCGTGTTGTCCTCGTCGATCTCGAAGGCCCCCACGCGGCTCGCGCGGAAGACGTACGCGTCCTCGACCCGTGACGCGGAGAAGAGCTGGCTCGCGCTCGCGCGGATGACCTGCTCGACCGCGATGAGGTCCGAGGAGTCCGGGACCGGGAGGAACCGCTCGACGTCCCCCGGAATCGGCAGGTAGCCCAGCTCCCTGCGGTCGTCCTCCCCCCGGCGCAGCACGACAGCCAGGGCCAGCCCCAGGCTGACCAGGTGCGGGAAGGGCCTGCCCGGGCCCGACGAGAGCGCGAGGGGCGTGAGCAGCGGAAAGATCTCCTCGGAAAAGCGCTGCTGGAGGCCGACCTTCTGGTCCTCCTTGAGCTCTTCCCAGCTCAGGACCCGGGTCCCCCGCTCCGCCAGCGCCGGAAGGAGCTCCTGCCCGAGCAGGGCATACTGGCGGGCGACGAGCGCGCGCACGCGCACCGCCACGAGGTCGAGGAGCTGCTCGGCCGACAGACCCTCCTCGGAGTCCCCCACCCGTCCGCGCGCGACCTCGTCCTTGAGGCGGCCCACCCGCACGACGAAGAACTCGTCGGTGTTGCTGGAGAAGATCGACAGGAAGCGGAAGCGCTCGAGGAGCGGCACCTCGCGATCCTCCGCCATCTCCAGAACCCGCTGGTTGAAGTCCAGGATGCTCAGCTCGAGGTCCAGGTAGTCGTCGGGTCCCTCGCCCGCCTTGATCGCCTCCACGCGCGGCCCGAGCGGGAGGAGCCGTGGCGGAGGCCTGCGCTGAGGCGCCTCCCGCAGGAGCCGAAGGCCGATCTCGGACCGCACGAGCATGAGCATGGTCGCGATCAGCTCCGGCGCCCGCAGCCGGGGACCGCCGAGGCGCTCCATGAGCTCCATGAGCGGAATCCAGACCAGGCCGGACGGCTTCGGCCCGCCGACGCTCTCGTGCAGCCACACCTCCAGGTCCTGCCCCCCCCTCCGGGGCGTCGCAAACCCAACGAGGTCGATCTCTGCGCCCGCTGCGCTCCCGCTGCCGCCGAGCTCGATGAGGAACTCGCGGGCGAGCTCGTCGCCGGAGCCGCGCGCAACGGGCAAGGTCAGGGCCGTCCCCGCTTCGACCAGGGCAACCTCCCAGTCCCGCAGCATCAGCAGGGCCAGGCGAGCGTCGTAGGCAACCTCCGGGCGGGATCCCGCGTCGTCCCGGACGAGGGCCCCGCGGACCCGCTCGCAGGAGTCCAGCCCGTCGCCGACGATCCCGTACTCGTCCCGCAGCCGGGCGCAGAGCGCGTCCAGCGTGGTCGGACCGCGACCGAGCTCCGTGATCGTCACTTCCTGAAAGGCCCTCGTGACCCCCGGAGCATGGGCGATGATCTCGTCGAACGTGATGCGGTGGGTGGCCCGACCGAGGAGGCCGCCCTTGAGATCCCGGGTCTCCCGGTCGAGGTCCAGGGCCGCGCGGGGTCGGAGCGCGTCGGGCTCGACCACCGCCCGCACCCGGGTGGACACGTCGGAGGGCTCGGCCAGCGTCGCGTACAGCCCACCGCCCACGACGGGGGTCTCGAGGGCCGACTCGCGCACGATCCCCTGCAGGCTCATCTCCTCGCGGACCAGCAGCTGCACGACCCTGGGTCCGCGCGCTTCGGCGCGGACGCGGAGCGTCATCCCGCGAGCGCCCAGCGCCCCGTCGACCGTGTCGAAGTACGTGTCGCGGGCCAGGAGATACGTGGGCTTGCCGGCCCTCATGCCCAGCGGGCGCCGCCGCGCCGTGAGCTCGCAGAACAGGTCGTCGGTCGGGACCGGTACGGTC
>JBFFWJ010000480.1:0-3231 GCA_041570315.1 Longimicrobiales bacterium
GACCGAGATCACCCGCTCCGCGCGTCGGTCCCGGGCTCGTCGACGATCCCCTCCGCAGGCTTTCGCACCGACTCGACCGCGTCCAGCAGCTGACGCTCCGAGAACGGCTTGGCAATCGCGAGGGCAGCCCCCAGATGCCCCGCGGTCGGGAGCAGGAGCTCCTTCGGAACGGCCCCGCCGCCCGTCATGACGATGACCGGGATGTTCGTCCGGTGCCTCACCGTCGAGAGCAGCTCGAAGCCGTCCATGCCGGGCATGATCAGGTCGGTGACCAGGAGATCGGCTGGCCAGCTCTCGACCAGCTCGAGCGCGTGACGCGCAGCGGTGGCCAGCCTCACCGCGTACCCGCGCCGCTCCAGGAACCGGCGGACGAGCCCCGCGACCTGCTCGTCATCGTCGACGACGACGATCCGGGTCTTCGGTTGGGCCGCGACCCCTCCGTCGGCTCGGCTCGGCGACATGCTCACCTGATCCTCCCGGTCTCGGCGAGACACACGACACGCTCTCGGCGCTGCCATCGCAGCGTCGGCGGAACCTAACGTGTCCCCTGGCGGGTCGCGACACGGCGCGCAGGCCTGCCCGGCAACCTCACCGTGGGCTCCGGCGCAAGGGCGCCACCGCCCGATCCACGATCGACACGACCGTGGAGAGCACGAGCGCGGCGCAGAGCAACCCGATCACGCTCGCCCACTGGTCGTCACGGCCCACGCCCGGGTCCAGGCGGGAAGCCGCGACGAGCACCAGCGGCACGAAGTAGAGGATTCCGTTCCAGCGCCCCAGCACGCTCATGCGGAGCTCCTTGTGCCGGTGAAGCGCATAGGAGTCGACGACGTATTGGGTGAACGCGACCGCGATGAGCACCGGCAGCAGAAAGGGGACGTGGCCCCCGACCGCGGCGCCGGTGAGCCCCGAGGTGACGAAGACGAAGTCGGTGGCGTGGTCGGCCAGCATTCCCTCGGGAGACGCGGTTCGCCTTCCCCGGGCCACGACACCGTCCAGGAGGTCGGTCGCGATGGCCACGCCGATCATGACGAGGAGGACGGCGGGTCGAAGGGCTCCGGGCCGGGCGAGCCCGACCGCGACGGGCGCCGCGAGAAGCAGTCGGAGCGCGGTGAGCAGATGCGCCACCTACGTGCCGAACAACTCTCGCTGCGCCCGGCGCAGGAAAAGCAGGCCGATCGTGGCGTTGAAGAGGATGAAGAAGTTGTGCTGCACGAAGCCGAAGGCCGCCACCTGGCCCTCGTTGCCGGGAAAGAGGATGACCCAGGAGGTAATCGCGGCGGCGCGCATCGGGGTCGGCACCGTGGCCGCGAAGAAGATCACGGGAAGGTAGCCCA
This sequence comes from Longimicrobiales bacterium, assembly GCA_041570315.1. Classification (GTDB taxonomy): domain Bacteria; phylum Gemmatimonadota; class Gemmatimonadetes; order Longimicrobiales; family Gaopeijiaceae; genus JBFFWJ01. Next base: position 1,338 of record JBFFWJ010000480.1, read on the forward strand.
GGAGCTGGATCAGGCTCGCCTCCACCCCGAAGAGGTTGAGCGCGATCGTGTAGACGACCACGGCGGCCAGGAGCGCGGGCGAGCGCAGGAGAAAGAAGCCCACGTAGTGGCGGAGCCGCGCCCGCCGGAAGGCGTGCAGGATGCGCTTCTCGCGCAGCGGGCTGGAGCCCAGGATCGTCCCCTGGAAATAAAGGATCCACAGGGTCAGGAAGACCGCGGCGCCAGCGGCGATCGGGGGTATGAGCCCGAAGGCCGCGGGAAGCGATGCGCGGGTCGCGAAGAAGCCGATCGTCGCCCAGGTGAGCAGGTAGAACACCTCACAGAACATGACGAAGAGCATGACCGAGCCGACCTCCCAGCCCGGCACCCCGTCCCGCTTGTTGAGGTAGAGGGCCATGGCGCCCTTGCCGACCTGCTCGTTGACGATCGAGATGATGTAGGCGCTCGCTCGGATCGGAAGGATGTCGCGGTAGGGGATCTCCCGGATGAACCAGCGAAGGGCCTGGCTCACCACGAGGGTATCGATCGCGAGGTACAGGCAGGAGTAGGCCATCATGAGCCCCAGCCAGGGCAGCCACTCGACGGTCGCGAAGACCCGCGCCATGTAGTCGACGAGCGAGAGCCCGTCGCGTCGGGCCGCTCCGCTCAGACGATAGTAGAGGTACAGGAAGCAGAGCGCGGTGATGCCGAAGACGGCGGCCTTCTGCCCGACGCTGGTCGGCGGCCTGGCCGGACCCGGTCCGCCGGTCCGCGTCGTATCGTGATCCGTGTCGGTCATCCCTCGGTCCGCTCCTCGCCGAAGATCTTGTCCAGGGTGGTAGAGAGTGGCGTCAGGCGGACGCCCAGCGCCTCGTCCGCGTTCGTGCGAACCACTTCGTCGGCGGTGATCACGTCGATCACCGTGGGCGTGATCCCGCCCCCCTTCAGTCGGCTCGTCACCGCCGCGCCCAGCTTCGCGAGCCGGATCGGGATCGTGCCGATCGAAGGAGTCCGACCCACGCGTTCGGCCGCGCGCCCGACGAGGGCGCGATGCGTGATCGGCTCGGGACCGACCAGCTCGTGGACGACGACGCCGTCCGGCGCTGCGGCACAGGCGTTCAGCAGGGCCTCGCTGAGGTCGTCCAGGTCGAGCGGACGCATCGTATGGCGACCGCCCCCCAGCAGGGCGACCCGGTCGTTGGCGACCGCCCGCACCAGCGCCTCGGAGCCGGCGGTCCCGGGGCCCAGCAGGATGGGCGTACGCACGATCGTCGCGGGGATGCCCGACTCCGAGACGAGGCGCTCCGCCTCGCCCTTCGACCGCAGATAGCCGTTGGAGGAGTCCGGGCTCGCCCCGACGACGCTGACGAGCAGGATGTGGCCCACGCCGATGCGCCGCGCTGCGGCGACCACGGCCTCCGTCGAGCCGACGTTGGCGATGGCGTAGTCGGAGCGCTTGCTCTCGATGAGGATCCCCGCGAGGTGCACGACGCTCGAGGCCCCTCCCATGGCCTTCGCCAGCTCGTCGCCCGCGTCGTACGACACGGTGCGCACCTCGACCAGCGCCGATGCGGGAAGCGCCGCCGCCGCACCGCTCGACCGCACGCACGCGAGCACGCGCGGCCCGCCGCGCTCGATGACGTGGCCCAGGAGGTTGAGGCCGACTCTGCTGTTCGCCCCCGTGACCGCGATCGTCATGGCGGTGGCCGGACCCCGTCTCAGGCCCGAGGGAGCAGTGCCCAGGAGATCAGGGCGCCGACCGGCTCGCGGTTGCGGGTCATGTGCGGTCTCGGGTCGCGGGTTCCGGGGGATGCGGCCGAGCGGGGCTCGGGTCGGATCGGGAACAGGCTAAGGCGCCCGAGACGGGGCGCGCCAGTGCCCCCGACTCGCAGAAGGACCACGGGGGCGGCGGCCC
>JBFFWJ010000481.1:0-3214 GCA_041570315.1 Longimicrobiales bacterium
CCCCCCTGAAGCCGCACACGTCGAGCCCCATCCGATGCGCGGCCTCAGGAGCGTGGATGCGCCTCCCGGTAGACCCGCAGGAGACGCTCGCGGCTCGTGTGCGTGTAGATCTGCGTGGTGGAAAGGGACACGTGCCCGAGCAGCTCCTTGACGGCGAGGAGATCCGCGCCGGCCTCCATCAGGTGGGTGGCGAAGGTGTGGCGAAGCGCGTGCGTCGAGAGGCCTCGGGACCCTGCCGCGGCCTCGAGGCACGCCCGCACGGCGCTCTGGATCGATCGGCGCGAGAGACGGCGACCTCGCGCGTTCACGAGCAGGGCTGTCTCGGAGGCTGCCGCGGCCTCGGCGCGCCGGGGCAGGTAGCGCTCGACGGCGATGCGGGCCGCCTCGGTGACGGGCACGATGCGCTCCTTGCTCCCCTTCCCGGTCACCCGCGCCTGTCGGCGACCGGGATCGAACGCGTCGAGGTCGAGACCGTGCAGCTCCGACAGTCTCAGCCCGCTGCCGTAGAGCAGCTCCACGATGGCCAGCGTGCGGGTGCCCGCGAGCTCGTTGCCCTCCGCTCCCCGCTCGGCGGCCTCGAAGACTTCACGGACGTCGGAGAAGGAAAGGTGGCCCGGCAGCTTCCTGTCCAGCCGGGGGGCGCGAATCGTGCGGGCCGGGTTCGAGGAGATGCGCCCTTCGCGGTGCAGGAAGGCGAAGAACGTCCGGGAGGCGGCGAGCCGACGCGCGACCGAGCGCTTCGACAACCCCCGCCTGCCGCACCAGCCGAGGAAGGCCCGCACGGCCAGACGATCGACCTCCGGAGCCGACCACGACCAGGTGTCCCGCCCCAGATACTCGCTCAGAAAGCTCTCGAGCTCCTCGAGATCCCTCCCGTACGCCTTCAGCGTATTGGGAGACAGCTGGCGCTCGTCGGAAAGGTGTCGAAGGAAGTCGCTCACCGACTCCGTTCGTTCGTGCCCGTCCGGCGAATCCACGGGATCAGGCCGTCGCGGGCCGGGCCGCCGCGTCGGCCGCTGGCTGAAGGCCGTGCCGCGCCATCCACGCGAGGAAGTCCGCCTGGGCCCGCTCCGCCAGCAGCAGGCGCCTGCTCCGCTTGTCCTTCACCCTCTGCCCCAGCGGCTCCACCAGCCCCCAGTTGGAGTTCATCGGCTGGAAGCGTCCGGGCGCGGCCTCGCTCAGGTACCGGTACAGCCCACCGAGCATGGTGGTCGGCGGAGGCACCACCGGCTCGTAGTCGTCCAGGAGACGCGCGAGGTTGATGGCTGCGAGGATCCCGCTCGCGGCGGACTCCGTGTACCCCTCGACCCCCGTGAGCTGTCCGGCGAACACCAGCTCGGGGCGATCAGACGGGGCGCCGTGCCCGGTCAGACAACCGGGGAAGTTCAGGTAGCTGTTGCGGTGGATGGAGCCCCAACGAAGGAACTCGGCGTCGGCCAGACCCGGAATCATCGTGAAGATGCGCCTCTGCTCGCCGATCTTCAGCCGGGTCTGGAAGCCGACCATGTTCCACATCTGCCCCGCACGATCCTCGCGGCGGAGCTGCACGACGGCCCAAGGCCGACGGCCCGTGCGCGGATCCGTCAGGCCGATCGGCTTCATGGGTCCGAAGCGCAGTGTGTCGGCACCCCGTGCGGCCATCACCTCGACGGGCAGACAGCCCTCGAAATAGGGCACCGCATCCCAATCGTGACCCGGATGCGCCTCGCCCGAATCGAGCGCGGCCACGAACGCGTCGTACTGCTCCCGGTCCATCGGACAGTTCAGGTAGTCCGCGTCCTCCCCGAACCGACCGGCCTCGAAGACGACGCCCTCGTCCAGGCTATCACGGTGCACGATCGGGGCGATCGCGTCGAAGAAGGCCAGGCCCCCGTCGCCCAGCAGAGACCGGATCGCGTCCGACAGCGCGCCCGACGTGAGCGGGCCGGTGGCCACCACGGCGGGGCCGTCGGGCAGCCGGGTGCACTCCTCGCGTACGAGCTCGATCCGGGCCTCCGAGGCCACCGCTGCGGTCATGGCCTCCGCGAACAGGTGGCGGTCGACCGCCAGCGCCGAGCCGGCCGCCACCCGTGACCGGTCCGCCGAGCGCAGCAGGACCGAGCCGAGCGCCCGCATCTCGCGCTTGAGCTGACCGTGAGCGTTCGCCGGGTCCTCGCTCTTGAACGAGTTCGTGCACACCAGCTCGCCGAGGAGGTCGCCCTGGTGCGCCGGCGTGGCTCGTCGCGGACGCATCTCCAGGAGGCGGACTTCGTGACCGGCCCGGGCGAGCCGGACGGCGGCCTCGCAGCCCGCGAGCCCCCCGCCGACGACGGTGACCGGCACGCTCACTTCGTCTTCCGGGCGCGACCTCTCCTGCCGCCCTTCGCCGCCTTTTCGGCCAACCAGCCGATCGCTGTGTCGAGATCCACCTCGTCGGGCTCGGTTCCCTTGGGCAGGGTGGCGTTCACGGTGCCGTCCGTGACGTACGGCCCGTATCTGCCGGACATGACGACGATCTCCTTGCCGGAGTCGGGGTGCTTGCCCAGCTCGCGGAGCGGAAGGCGACGTCCCGCGGCCTTGGCATCCAGCATCGCCACCGCCTGCTCGAGGGTCACCGACCAGAGCTGCTCGTTGCCCTTCAGGCTCGCGAAGGTCTTCCCGCGGCGCACGAACGGCCCGAACCGACCGATCCCGGCCACGATCTCGTCCCCCGTCTCGGGATCCTGCCCCACCACGCGCGGAAGCCGCAGCAGGCTCACCGCGTACTCGAGGTCGACGTCCCCCGGCTCCTTGTCCTTGGGGAGGCTGACCCGCTTCGGCTTCGCGTCCTCCCCCTCGGCCTCCATCTCGACGTAGGGGCCGTAGGGACCGTACTTCAGCCGGACGATCCTCGCCGCCTCCGGGTGCGTGCCCAGCTCGCTCCCCTCCGGATCGAAGCCGTCGAGCGAGCGCGTGCTCCTGCACTCGGGGTAGCCCGAGCAGCCCAGGAACCGCCCATACCGGTTCCAGCGCACGAGCATCGGACGCCCGCACTTGTCGCACTCCTCCCCCTCTGCGGCCAGAATCTCCTTGATGATCTCGTCGGAGCTCGCCTCGCCCGCCTCGATCCGCTCGCGGAACCCGGGATAGAACTCCGCGAGCAGGCTGCGCCAATCGACCTCGCCGTCCTCGACGCGGTCGAGCGCGCTCTCCATCCGACTCGTGAACTCCACGTCGAAGATGTTGGGAAGGATGC
>JBFFWJ010000482.1:0-3213 GCA_041570315.1 Longimicrobiales bacterium
ACTGCGCGAACAACTGCCCCTACACGGTCCGGTTCTTCAACTGGCACGAGCCGGAGCTCCCGCGCCCGCTCGAGCGCCAGCTCAACCCGGACGTGAGCCGCAGGCCGGCGGGCGTCATGGAGAAGTGCACCTTCTGCGTGCAGCGCATCCAGGACGCGCAGATCCGCGCGAAGGCCGAGGAGCGCGACCTGCGCGACGGGGAGGTGCGCCCCGCCTGCGCGCAGTCGTGCCCGGCGCGGGCGATCGTGTTCGGAGACCTGGAGGACCCGGAGGCTCGGGTGGCGGAGCTCGCGCGCAGCGGACGCGCGTTCCACCTGCTCGAGGACCTGGGGACGCACCCCTCGGTGATCTACCTCCGCGGCGAGTGAGCGCGTGAGCGGCGCGGGCTCGGCGTACGAGCCGGAGGGACGGGATGGAACGCCCGCGGCCGCCGCCCCGCCGCCCACCCGCTTCGCCGAGGAGGAGCTGGTACGCCCGCTCGCCGGCTTCCGCCCGGGCCTGCTCGTCGGAAGCCTCGTCACCGGGGCCCTGGCCGGCCTCCTCTTCTACTGCTGGGGCTACCAGATCCGAAACGACATCGGCGTCGCGGGCCTCAGCCGCCCCGTCTTCTGGGGCTTCTACATCGCGAACTTCGTGTTCTGGATCGGGATCAGCCACGCGGGCACGCTGATCTCGGCGATCCTGCGCGTCACCTCGGCCGAATGGCGTCGGCCGGTGACGCGCTGCGCCGAGGCGATCACGGTCTTCGCCCTCTCGATCGGCGGGCTCTTCCCGCTCATCCACCTGGGGCGACCGGCGCTCTTCTGGTACATGGTGCCGATCCCGAACTCCCGGGGGCTGTGGCCGAACTTCCGGTCGCCGCTGGTGTGGGACATGATGGCCATCACCACCTACCTCACGGGAAGCATCCTGTACCTCCTGCTGCCGCTGGTTCCCGACCTCGCGATCCTGCGCGATCGAGCGGCCGCGGAGAGCCCCGGCAGCTTCAGGGCACGCGCCTATCGCGTGCTCGCCCTCGGCTGGCGGGGCACGCCGCGGCAGTGGCACTCCCTGGAGGCCGGCATCCGGACGATGGCGATCATCATCATCCCGGTCGCGGTTTCGGTCCACACGATCGTCTCCTGGGACTTCTCGATGACGCTCCAGCCCATGTGGCACAGCACGATCTTCGGTCCCTACTTCGTCGTCGGAGCGATCTACTCGGGGATCGCCGTGCTCATGGTGGCGATGTACCTCCTGCGCCGCGGGCTCCACCTCGAGGAGTACCTGAGCGACAAGGTCTTCAACAACCTGGGCCTGCTCTTCGTGGCCTTCGCCATGATCTGGGGCTACTTCACCTTCGCCGAGCACCTCACGGTCTGGTACGGCAGCGAGCCGTCGGAGATGAGGGTCTTCTGGCAGCGCGTGCGGGGCGACTACGGGACGGTCTTCTGGACGATGATCGTCGTGAACGTCGTGGTGCCGCTGGGGGTGCTCTCCTTCCCGAGGGGGCGCCGCCCCCTGCCGACGGCGCTCGTCGGTCTGGGCGTCCTGCTCGGGATGTGGATGGAGCGCTTCCTCATCGTCGTCGGCACGCTCCGCTTTCCGAGGCTCGATTTCACCGTGGGGAGCTATACGCCGTCGTGGGTCGAAGCCGGCATCCTGCTGGGCTCCTTCGGCCTCTTCGCCCTCCTGTACTTCCTCTTCGTCCAGGCGGCTCCCATCGTCTCGATCTGGGAGGTGCGCGAAGGAAGGCAGGGCGGGGGAGGCTCCACGCCGGGCGTGGCCGCGGAGCCCCGGCGAGCCCGGACGGGAGGGCGGGTGCACACGCTCTTCGCGTCGACCGAGGACCTCGCCGGGGAGCTCGAGCGCCTCGGGAGGCGGGGGGTGGCGCCCGGCGACATCGAGGTCCGCAGCTCGGTGCCGCTTCACGGGGTGCCGCCGGTCGGAAGGCGGGTGCGGTCGTGGGTCCCCTGGATGGCCGTCGCCGGAGGGCTCGCGGGAGGGGCCGCGGCCTTCCTCCTGAGCAGCCTGAGCTCGCTCGCCTACCCGCTGCCCACCGGCGGGATGCCGCTCGTTCCTCTTCCCCCGTACGGCGTGATCACCTTCGAGGGCGTCGCGATCGGGGCGATCCTGTGCACGGTCGCGACCGTCCTCGTCGAATGCGGGCTGCTCCGCCCCGGAGCCCCGGAGCCGTTCGACGCCGAGCTCGCCGCGGGCGGCGTCGTCCTGTCCGTTCGCGAGGGACCGGATCCGTCCGGGGAGCGCGCGACTCCGGTGGGGGCGGCGGTGGGAGCCTGAGCTGCCCCCTGCCGAGGTCCCGACGGCGCCGCGGGCGCCGCCGCCCGGGCCACGCGCCCGTCCCCGCGCGGCCCGCACGCTCCGTCCGGTCCGCTGCGCCGTGTTGTGGAGAATTTCCCCACACGAGTTTCCGGGTCTTCCCGACAGTGCCGGGGGCGGCGGTGGGGCGAGCTTGGATGCGGAGTGGTGGTGGACGTGTATGGGAAAACTTGGGAACGAAGACGCCAGGAGGGAACGATGGCTGCGCAACTGGCGATCCCGGCGCACGGGGGACCGATTACGGCGAACGACCGCTTCAAGGGGCGATTCCGCTCGATCCTGTGGAGCGCGATGATCCTGGCCACGGTGGCGCACTTCGGCGCCTTCGCGTATTGGCCGGACCTGACGGCGGAGGACTTCTCCTTCACCTCCGAGGAGCTCACTGCGATCGAGCTGCCCCCGGAGGTCGAGATCCCACCGCCGCCGCAGAGCATCGCCCGCCCGGCCACTCCGGTCATGGCGTCGGCCGACGTCTCGGAGGACATCACGATCGCGCCGACGACGTTCGAGTCGAACCCGGTCGAGGCGCTCCCGCCGCCGCCCAGCGTCGAGGAGGAGGTCGACATCTCCGAGAGGCCCACGTTCACCCCCTTCACCGTCGCCCCCGACATTCTGAATCGCATGGAGATCCAGCAGGCGATGGTGAAGAACTACCCGCCGCTCCTGCGCGAGGCGGGGATCGGCGGTGAAGTGCGCGTCTTCTTCTTCATCGACGAGGAAGGCCGGGTGCAGGATACACGGATCGACCGGAGCTCCGGGCACCAGTCGCTGGACGAGGCCGCGCTCGCCGTCGCCGGCATGTACCGGTTCTCACCGGCGCTCAATCGGGACAAGAGGGTCAAGGTCTGGGTGTCGTTCCCCATCCAGTTCCAGGTTTACTAACCGACTGCTCAG
>JBFFWJ010000483.1:0-3211 GCA_041570315.1 Longimicrobiales bacterium
CCCACGCGTGTCACGCTCCAGCTCTGCACGTCCACCTCCACCACGGACCAGCCGCGGGCGCAGCCCGCCTCCCCGCACGGCTCCGTGGCCTGGGGGTTCGCCCCCACGGTGAGCAGCTTGCCGGGACGTCCCCAGTGCACGTTGTCCGGGGAAACGGGGAGGGACACGACGTGTCGCTCCATCGGCGCGGTGGTCCGGTCGAAGCGGACGAGGTTCCCGAGCGCCGACTGGGCGACGTAGAGGAACCGCTCGTCGGGAGAGACGTCGATCCCGTTGGGGCTGACGAGCTCGGTGTCGGGCAGCCGGACGAGGGCTCTTCCGGGGTGCCACTCGAAGAGGGCTCCCGTGGCGGCTGGTCCGTCGCGCGCGGCCCGCGGGCCGGGCTCTGCGTCCCGCATGCGGGTCACGACGAAGCCTCCGTCCGAGAGGCGGACGATCCCGTTGAAGTACCCGTCGGAAGGCAGGGGGACGCACCCGATCCAGACGAGTGACGGGGCCGGGCCCGTCAGGTCGAGTTCGTAGGCCTCGACGGCCTCGCGCGCACCGTGGCTGACGGTGTGGACGCTGAACCGTTGAGGAGTGATCTCCTCCACGCTCATGCCGTGGGCGGCGAAAGAATCCCGGTTCAGGGGCCCGGGGCAGTCGGGGAAGGTGCCGGCGTCGTGGTCCTCTCGGAACGACGGCGAGTGGACGAGTTCCGCAACCGCGCCGGTCGCCGGATCCACGAGATGAATCCGCCCGGTCGGCGTGTCGGGCCGTCGCTGCCCCGAGGCCAGGATGAGCCCCGTGGATCCGAGGACGGCCAGGTCCTCGGGGTGGACGAGACCGCAGACGTAGGTGAGACCTTGCTCGTTGGCGCACGCCGCGTCCCCTCCCTCCGCCGAGACAGCGGCATCGAACTCGGTGGAAGGCGCGGCCCGGCCCTCCGAGGCAGGTACGTCGGCGTTCCCGCACGCCAGCAGGGTCGCGACCGCGGCCCCCCAGAGCCCCCGGATACCCATCGTGAGCCTCACGCCGGCCTCATCCGCCCCTCGGCGCCGCCGGCATCGCCGGCGTGCACATCACGAGGAAGTTGTAGATCTCCTCGCCCGGACCCACCCAGACGGCGTCCGTCACCGTCATCTCGGCGTCGGTGTTTAGAGACATCGGGTTGTCGTAGTAGTTGTGGTGGTTGAAGAGGCAATCGGCGCCGTCCTTGCGGAAGCGCATGGACGCTCTACCCCGGGCGCAGGCGATGGATCGCCCGAGGGAACCCGGAACACCGCTCGCGGATTTCCCACGTGACGGATGGATGTCGGAGTCGCGCCCCGCCCATCGGCGCCCCATCTTCCGCTTCGACGGCGGCGTTCTTCTCGACCCAGACTGCGAATGGCATCCAAAGCGGCGAAGCTGCTGGTCGTCTGCGCGGTGTGCGTGGGGCTGGTCTGGGGCGTGGTCGTCGTCGTGCAGCGACTCATCCAGCCCTGACGAACGTCAGGCACCAGGGGGAGCACGAGTGAAGAAGAACATGGGCAGCGCGGACCGCGCCATCCGCGCCGTTCTCGCCGTCGTGATGGGAGCGCTCTACTTCACGGGCACCGTGGGCGGCACGCTGGGCCTGGTCCTGGTGGTGCTCGCCGTGGTCTTCCTCGGCACGAGCTTCGTCTCGTTCTGCCCGCTGTACCTGCCCATCGGCCTGAACACGGGCGGCAAGTCCGACAGCTGAACCGGTGAGCTTGGCCACGACCTCGTCACCCGAGACCCTGTTCGGCTCGCACCGGGGTTCGGCGCCGGCATGCGTATCGGACGTCTCTCTTCTCTCTTCCTCCTCACTTCCCGGGAGAGCCCGCCCCGCGACGGGCTTCCCCGGACCGTCCACCACTCATCGCGCACCCTATGGCCCCGGGATTCCGAGGGCCCGCTCTGCCCGGACCTGACATCCGGCGCTCGTCCCGGGCGATCCTGTAGCATCAGGCGGCCATCGTCTCGTCCCACGCCCACCGGCAGGCAACAAATCCTCACGAAAAAGCCCCTCCCGAGGGAGGGGCTCATGCCCAAAGCCCGCATGGGGACTGGATGCCGGAGGAGGGACTCGAACCCCCGACACGCGGATTATGATTCCGCTGCTCTAACCGACTGAGCTACTCCGGCGGTGGGCGAAAAAGCTCATCCGCGCACCGGGCGATGTCAACCGCGGCGCCGGTTGAGGAGCGCGGCGGCGACCGCCGGCCCTTGCCTTCGGCCTCTTCAGACGCGACGCTCCGGGCGGGATCGAAGCTCTGCGCCCCCAGCGGGGTAGAGGCTTTCGATCCCCGCCATCGCCGCCCCGCTTTTCGGGAGGAGATCCATGGACCCGGGCGCCATCCTGATCCCCATCGTCGCCTTCGCCAGCGTCGGCCTGCTCACCAGCTTGAGGATCCTGTACGAGTACGAGCGCGGCGTGATCTTCCGGCTCGGCAAGCTCACCCGCGCCAAGGGACCGGGCCTGATCTTTCTCGTGCCCTTCGGGGTGGAGCGGATGCGCAAGATGGACCTGCGCATCGTCGCGCTCGACATCGCTCCGCAGGACACGATCACGAAGGACAACGTGAGCGTGCGGGTCAACGCCGTGGTCTACTTCCGCGTCGCGGACCCGACGAAGGCGGTGATCGAGATCGAGGACTACTACTTCGCGACGAGCCAGCTCGCTCAGACCACGCTGCGTTCGGTCATCGGCCAGTCGGAGCTCGACGAGCTCCTGGCCGAGCGGGAGCGGATCAACGAGATCGTGCGCCAGATCATCGACGAGGGCACCGATGCGTGGGGCATCGACGTGACCGGAGTCGAGATCAAGGACATCGACCTCCCGCAGGAGATGAAGCGGGCGATGGCCAAGCAGGCCGAGGCCGAGCGTGAGCGGCGGGCCAAGGTGATCAGCGCCGAAGGCGAATACCAAGCGTCGACGAAGCTGGCCGCGGCGGCGGAGATCATTCAGCAGTTCCCCGTGGCGATGCAGCTCCGCTTCCTCCAGACGGTGGTCGAGGTGGCGGCGGAGAACAACTCGACGACGCTCTTCCCGATCCCGATCGAGCTCTTCCGCCCGCTGGTGGAGCCGGGGAAGCCCGCGTCCGAGGAGGCCCGCGCCCGCGCGCTCAAGGCCGCCGCCGAAACGCTCGTCGACGCGCTGCCTGCGGGCGCCGATCGCGAGACGCTGGCCGGCACGGCCCGCAAGCTCATGGGGCTCGACAAGGCC
>JBFFWJ010000484.1:0-3179 GCA_041570315.1 Longimicrobiales bacterium
GCCGAGCGGCCCGGCGTCCCCGCGCCGGTCGCGCCGGGCACGCGAGGGGCCGGCGCCGAGGCTGCGGATCGCGCCGCGCATCTCCCGGACCCCACGGCGGAAGTCCGGCGCCTCGGCCCAGGCGTCGGCCAGGAGCGTGCAGCGCGGCGCGACGCCGGCGTAGCGCACGTTGGCCGGCAGGTCGGCGTTCCTGGACAGCGCCTCCTCCGCATTCCGGACCCCGTTGACCCAGGCCCGCATGCGCACCCAGTCCCCGTTGAGGAGCACGTCGGCGCGTCCGGCTTCCGTGTCGAGGAGTCCGCGGTACCCGTCCTTCCACTCCAGGCCTCGGATCCGCGGCCGCCCCGCGGTCCTCAGCCACCGCTTCGCGGTCCTCTCCGCCCCGTTGTGGCTCATCGCGCGACGCCCCCTCAGTACAGCGGCTGGACGTCTTCGAGACCGTCCATGGCGTGAGGGTCCGACGCGAAGTAGCGCACCGCCTCCCGGTCGGCGGGGTCCCGCGACTCGCGGTTCTGGTAGGAGAGGAGGGCGAAGAGGTGGATCAGGAGGGCGTCGAGCGGAAAGGACCCGCTCGGCACGTCCCCGATGCACAGCACGCCGTGCGACCGGGAGTGGTTCGGGTGGAGGAGGCGCAGCTCCTTGTCGATGAACACGACGATCGAGCGCGTCCCGGGGCGCGGGGTCATCAGATCGGGCCGATAGTGGATCGTGCCCGTGATCGGGCCGGGGGCGAGGTCCACCGTGCCGTCGTCGAGGCGCCGGCGGTAGGGGCGGTCGACCTGGAAGGCGAAGGCCCGCGGCCCGGCCATCGGGAGCGGCCGGACGCGGATCCGGTCGGTGCGCGCCAGCAGGCCCGTGCGCGCCCGCTCCCAGTTGTTCGCGAAGAATTCGCGGGTGGCCCGCCCCTCGTCCGTCGAGGGGTCCGGGAGGTCATCGACCGCGCCCGACTCCATGAGGAGGCGGAGCAGGTCGGCGGGGCTCGAGGGCATCGTGGGCTGGTTCATGTCGGGTTCAGGCCAGGAGGAACTCGGTGGGGGACCGGTCGCGGTCCCGGGCGATCACCAGGGCGCCGGACTCGGGCAGGCCGAGCTCGGCCCAGGTCCGGTCGAGGATTCCGAGCAGGCGCGCCTGCCGGCGGTCGAAGCGGTCGAGCACGACGTCGTGGCGCCGCTCCATCGCGGCTCCGCAGCCCGGGCAGGGGGGCGTGTCCTGCCACGGCGTGCCGGGGTGGACGAGGCCTTCCCCGCAGTCGCACGCGAGCTCGAGGAGGAGGGGGTGGCCGAAGGGCTCGAGCGTGAGGCCGGCGTCGGGGGCGCTCTCGTCCGAAAGCGGGTCGCTCATCCGGACGAAGAGCTCGCCGACCGTGCAGTCGCGGGCCCCCTCGTCGAGCCGCGTCGGCGCGAAGCACGCGTGCCCGCTGACGCACGACTCGTTGCGCTCGAGGCGCATCGGCAGGATCGCGGGCGCGCCGAGGTCCACGAAGGTCTCCCGGCCGAAGATCTCGGTCGCCCCGTTCCCGCCCACGATGCGCTGCGCGTACACGAGGCCGAGACCGGCCACCGCCATGGCGAGCGCCGATCCCGCGTTCGTCGGGCCCGGGGTCGCGGCTCGCCCCCGGCACGGGATCGCCTGGCCCGGTCGGTGCACCTGGTCCGCCGACGAGGCGCACAGCTGGCAGGGGTGGCCCGCGCCTCCGTGCGAGACCAGAACGCGGCCCAGCTCGCGCTCGCCCGTGCCGTCGACGGCGATCCGCACCAGCGGGACCTGCAAGCCGTTCGAGATCCGGGTGAGCGGATGCTCGAGCGCGGGATCGTCGCTGCAGTCGACGATCAGCGCCACGTCCTCGAAGGCGCCCACGCCCTCGTGGCGCACGTCGACGCAGCGCGCCGTGGCGCTTCCGGGCGCGATCCGGTTGCAGCGGTCCGCCAGGACCTCGGCCTTGGGGCGCCCCACGATCACCTCCTGGGTGCCGAGGTTCTCCTCGCTGCCACGATCGAAGTCGTAGATGCGGACGCGCGCGCCGGAGCGGGCGACCTCGGGCGCGAGCTGGCCACCGACGGCTCCGGCCCCGACCAGCGCGATCTTGGAGGCCCGCCAACGCTCGTGCGCGTCTCCGGCGAAGGTCTGCGTCGCCGTCAGGCGGGCGAAGCGTCCGTCGCCGCTCATGTGTCGACTCCTCGCACCGCCTCTTCGCCTTCGTCGCCCCTCGCCAGGAGGAGGAGCCGCTGGAGCGACGACTCGCGCGGCGACGGCGGGGGCCTCCAGGGCTCCTGCCCGGGGCTGGCCCCGCAGTCGGGGCAGGGCAGCGTGTCGATCCACGCTTCGGCCTTGAACCTCATGCCGCAGCGCCGCTCGGGCGTCCCGCAGCACTCGACCATGTCGTCACCCGGCTTCAGGCGCGCCTTCGTGCGGAGGCAGAAGACCGCCTCGCCGTGCAGCTCGGGGTCGTAGGTCACGCGGTCCGGCACGGCCGCCACCGCGAACCAGGCCGACCGGCGGCCGAGGTCGACGCGGTCGCCGTGCCGCGCGAGGTGCAGGCCACCGCCGAGCCGGACACCGTTGAGGCGGGCGTGGCCGCTCATGGGGTCCGGCACCAGCACCACGCCGCAGAGGCCGTCCTTCGGCTCGGTCGCGAGAAGGAGGAGAGCGGTCGGGTCCTGGGCGGCGGCGGGCCCGACGGCCGGCGCCACCGCATGCTCGGTCATGGCGAAGAGGCGCTCGCGGTCCAGCCCGGCGGGCGGCTCCCCGTCCTGCGCGGCCCAAAGCTCCGTCTCTCTCATGCGTCGTCCCGGGGAAACTTCACGCCCAGCGCAGGTATACATACATTCTCATCACGCCTACGAAAGCGAGATAGCAGTACATATTCAGCCATGGATACATCACAAATAGGCCAGTCTCGCCATCATGACAGAACAGATCGCACCGCGGCCGCTGCTTGTCAACCTCTGATGAGGCGTCGAGCCCCAAATGCGCACCGCCTAAGGCGGTGCGGGCCGGTCGATCCCGCCTGGTGACGGGCTTCCGGCACGCCGACGCGGTGCCCGCACGGCGCCGCGGCGGGCTCGGGGCCGTCGGCCGTCGGGCTAGGGGGTCGCCGGCGGTCGGCCTAAGGGGTCGTCGGCCGTCGGGCTGTCCGTCGGTCCCCCCGGCTCAGTCGAGACCGAGGGGCGCCCAGGCGC
>JBFFWJ010000485.1:0-3168 GCA_041570315.1 Longimicrobiales bacterium
GCGCGTGCGGGAAGAGCATTCGGAGTCGTATCGAGCCGAGGGCCCCCGCCCCTTCCGCGGCGTGTCCCCCGAGTCCCTCGCCGCGGACGGCTTCGTGCAGGTCACCGACAGCGGGACGATCTACTTCGCGCCCGACGAGCGCGTGCTGCTGAGCGACGTGTTCCTCGACGGGCACTGCTTCCGCCTCCACGCCGACGAGCCGTCCGACGAGCTTCTGGGCCTGCGCTTCGAGCCCGTCGGCGGGACCGAGGTCACGGACATCGAGGGCGTGCTTTGGCTGGAGCGGGCCACCGGCGAGCTCCGGTCGCTGGATTTCCGCTACGTCAACCTGAGGCTGGGCGTGCCCACCGACCGGCTGGGCGGGGGCGTGCGCTTCCAGAGGCTGCCGGGCGGAGGCTGGATCGCGCGCCGGTGGTGGATCCGCATGCCGATCATCGAGATCGAGCACACGCGCGTCCTGGGTCGGGCGCGACAGCGCGTCGCCCTGTCGGGGATCCGGGAGCGCGGCGGCGAGGTCCTCGCCGTCGAGACCGCGGGCGTCCGCCTCGAGGACCTGGCCCGCCCGCGCGTGCAGGGCGTGGTCTTCGACAGCACCCGGGCCGTGACGCTGGGCGGGGCGGAGGTCGTCCTCGTGGGCACCGGCCACGCGACGCGGACGGACCGCTTCGGGCGCTTCGCCCTGACGGCCCCGGAGGGCGACTTCCTGTTGACGTTCCAGCACCCCCGGCTCGATACGCTCGGGTTCGTCCCCGAGCCCATCGCGGTCGAGATGCGTCCGGAGGTCGTGCGGCGGGCGCGGCTGGCGATCCCCTCGTCCGGGACGCTGCTGGCTCGGGCGTGCGGGCCGCAGGAGGGCCCGGTCCTGGCCGGCGTCGTCCGCGACGGGCGGGGCCTGCCCCTGCCGGGGGCCCGGGTCTCCCTGGGATGGCCGGCGCAGGAGCGCCCCAGCCTGTGGCGGACCGAGCGCAGCGACTCGCTCGGGCGCTTCGTCTTCTGCGGCGCGCCGCCCACCACCGACGTCGTCGTGCGCGCCGTCCGCGACGGCCTGACCAGCCCTCCCCACCTCGTGCGGGTCGAGGCGCACGCCCACGCGCGCGCGGAGCTGGTCGTGGACACCCTGCGCACGGCCGCGCTCGGCGGGATCGTCAGCGACGCGGCGACCGGCCGGGCCCTCGCCGACGTCTCGGTGCTCGTCGCGGGCACCGGCCAGGCGGCGCTCACGAACCCGAGGGGGGAGTTCGTCCTGCAGGACGTGCCCCCGGGCCGGCAGGTGCTGGAGTTCGATCACCTGCTGTACGGCGCGCAGGCCGAAGCGGTCGAGGTGGAGCCCGGCTCGGCCGTCTCCTTCGACGTGTCGCTGGACCAGGGGGCGATCGAGCTCGAGCCCCTCACCGTGAGCGTCGAGGCGCTCCCCCTCCCGGGAGTGCGCGGCTTCACGGCCCGCGCGCAGTCCGGGATCGGCTACTTCCTGACCGAGGAGCAGATCACCAGGCTGCAGCCCGTGCAGATGACCGACGTCCTCAACGCCGTCCCCGGCCTCACCGTCGCCTGCGGCGACCCCAGCGTGCTCGGAAGCGGGTGCCGGGTGCAGTTCGAGCGCGCGCGGGCGCTGGACCCGTCCGGCCGGGAGCGCTCCTGCCCGGTCCAGTACTTCCTGGACGGCTCTCCGGTCAGCGCCGAGCTCGTGGAGACGCTGCGTCCCGCGAACGTCCGGGGGATCGAGGTCTACAGCGGGCTCTCGGACGTGCCGCCCGAGCTCCGCAGGGGGCCGGACACGCGGTGTGGCGTGATCGCCGTGTGGCTGAAGGGGCGTCGCTGAGCCGACGCAGGTCCCGGGCGGACCGGTCGCGGGGCGGATCGGGCTCCGCCGAGGCGGGCGGGGACGCGAGCGGCGGCGATGCCACCGGGGACGACGCCACCGGCTGAGGACGGGCGCGGCGAGGACGACACCCGGCTGAGGACGCGCGCGGCTTGGACGCCGCGGCGGGCGATGCGATGTTGGCGCGTCCTCCGACTCCCACGCCCGAGCGTCCATGGATCGCCCACGCTCCGCCCGAGGAGCCGCCGACCTGCTCCGCGCGGCTCGCCGTCTCGCCCTCGTCCTCGCCCTCGTGGGCGCGACGGTGCCCGCCGGCGCCTGTCGGCCCGCTCCTCCGCCCGGCTCGGCCGGCGCCGGGGCGGCCGGGGCCTCCGCTGAGCGCGCCGCGGGCCTCCCGTTCCCGGACGACCCCGACCTGTGGCCGACGATCCGGGAGGAGCGGATCGCCACGCTTCTGGGTCCGGCGATGGCGCGGGCCGGGATCGACGCCTGGGTGGTGCTCGCGCGCGAGAACGCCAACGACCCCATCGCCGCCCACGTCGGCGCCGAGAACGCGGGAGGGCTGGCGGCTTTCCTCTTCTTCGCGGACGCCGACGGCCGCCTCGAGTCCCTGGCGATCTCGCCCGAGACCGAGGCGACGGCCCTGGCCGAGGTCACGCCGCTGGACGGGGTGCGCTCGATCGCGCGCGGGAGCAGCCTCTACGAGGCCGTGGCCGAGGAGCTGCGGGCGCGGGATCCCGGCCGCATCGGCGTGAACTCGAGCAGCCGCAACATCGCCGACGGGCTCTCGTGGAGTCAGCGCAACGCGCTCGAGGAGGCGCTCGGCGCGGAGCTGTCGGGCCGCCTCGTGTCCTCCGAGGAGATCGTCATCGAGTGGCTCTCGGTGAAGCTGCCGCGGGAAGTCGAGATCATGCGGCGGGCCGCCGAGCTGACCGAGCGGCTCGAGCTCGAGGCGTACGCGCGGGTCGTGCCGGGCGTCACCACGGACGCCGACGTGGCGCGCTTCCTCAAGCGCCGGATGGCCGAGCTGGGCGTGAGCGACGGGTGGGCGCCCGAGCAGAACCCCAACGTCAACTCCGGGCCCGACCGCGGCCACTCGCACGCCACGGACAAGGTCATCGAGCCGGGCGACGTCATCCAGACGGACTTCGGGATCCGGGTGCACGGCGTCTGGGTCACCGACATCCAGCGCTTCGCCTACGTGCTGCGCCCCGGCGAGACGGCGGCTCCGCCCGAGATGGCGGCGCGGTGGTCGCACGCCCGCGAGGGCAGCCGCGCGGCCCGGGCGGCGATGCGGCCCGGCGTCACCGGCTGGGACGTCGACCGGGCTCAGCGCGAGGTGCTCGAGC
>JBFFWJ010000486.1:0-3162 GCA_041570315.1 Longimicrobiales bacterium
CGGGTGCCGGGCGGGTGCCGGGCGTGTGGGGCGGCTACCGCGCGCCCGTGCCGCTGCCCGCCTCCGATACCGCCGAGGGCTCCCCGAGGAAGTGGACGAACCAGCTCCTGAGTCGCTCCATGCGGTCGACGAGGAGCCAGGGCTCACCCGTTCGCGACAGCCCGTGCGAAGACCTCGGATACCGCACGAGCTCCGTCGGAACGCCCCGCTTCATGAGCGACATGAACCACTGCTCACCGTCGCCGATCGGCGTCCGATAGTCGTTCTCCGAGTGGATGATCAGCGTCGGCGCGGTCACGTTCTCGACGTGGGAGATGGGGGACAGCTCGCGGTACAGCTCGCGCTGCTCCCAGGGCGGACCGTAGAACTCGTACTCGGTCAGGCCCTGCGCGTCCGACGTTCCCCACCAGCTCTCCCAGTTGACGATCGAACGGGACGTGACGGCGGCGTGGAAGCGATCCGTGGTCGCGGTCAGCCAGTTCGTCATGAACCCGCCGTAGCTTCCGCCCGAGACCCCGACACGGTCCGGGTCGATGTCCGGGTAGCGCTCGAGCGCGGCATCGACCCCGGTGAGGTAGTCCTCGCGATCGACGATCCCCCATTGGCCACGGGTCGCGTACTGGAAGTCGTGCCCGTAGTTGGAGGAGCCCCGCGGGTTGGTGTAGAGCACGAAGAACCCGGCGTCGGAGAGCGCGTGGAAGGTCGGAAAGAAGGTGTTCCCGTAGGCGCTGTGCGGGCCTCCGTGGATCTTGAGGACCATCGGGTAGCGCGTGCCGGGCCGGTACCCCGCGGGCTTGACGACCCAGCCCTCGATCTCCGTGCCGTCCGCCACCCGCCAGGTGAGGGGCTCGGCGGGCATCAGGGTGACGCGAGCGAGCCACCCGTCGTTGAAGCCCGTCGCGCGCGCCTCACCCGAGCCGTCGCCGGCAGCGACGAAGACCTCGGCCGGCGTGACGGCGTCGGTGGCGGTGTACGCCATCACGGCGCCGTCCGCCGAGAAGGAGTACGAGCCGAGCTGGCGCTCCCCCGACGTCACCTGCCGGACCCGGCCTCCGTCCGCCGGGACCTCGAAGACGTGGCGATTGCCCCGGATGCCCGCGCCGAAGCGGAGGCTTTCCCCGGCCGGCATCCACGTCGGCGCCTGGGGGCTCAGGTTCCAGTCGGCGGTGAGGTTGCGCGGCGCCCCGCCGAAGCTCCCGTCCGCGTCGAGCGCGACGACCATCACGTCCGTTTCGGCTCCGCGCTCGGGCGTCCACGTGAAGGCGAGCCGCGTTCCGTCGGGGGACACCGAGGGCGCGCCCTCCGATCCCGGATTCGGGGTCAGGCGGCGCAGCTCCGCGTCGTCGACCGAGACGGCCCAGATGTCGCCCGTGAGCTCCCGGTTGTGCTCGTCGTCCTGAAGCTCGTCCCCGGTGAAGAGGATCGTGCGCCCGTCGGGAGCCCACGTGACCCCGCCCACGTCGAAGGCCACGTCCGTGAGCTGGCGCGGCTCGCCCCCGCCGGCCTCGACGACGAAGAGCTGGCGCTTGTCGCGCACCGAGTAGTGGGGACGGAGCGTGAGGACGCCGTCCTGCTTGTAGCGCATCGACGTGACCACGCGGCCGTCGAAGCGCTCGGCGTCGAGCGTGTTGGAGACCGCGTCGGGCGCGATCCACCCTTCGCGCGCGGCCGCTTCGCGGTCGTCGGACGGCGCGCGGGTGAACGCGATCCACTGTCCGTCCGGGGACCAGAGGGGAGACCCGTCCACGCCGTCGACGTGGAAAGCCTCACCCCCCACGCCGGTCACCCGCAGGAACCAGGTCGAGTTCGGATCGTCACCCCGTGGGGACGTGAAGCCCAGCAGCGAGCCGTCGGGTGACCAGACCGGTCCGCTCGCCTCGACGGTGGGGGAGGTGAGGCGGAACGGCTCACCGTCCGGTCGTCCGCCCCGCAGCGGTTGCAGCCAGATCTCCCGATGCCGCTCGTTGTCCTCCTCCACGACGGTCGTGACCGTGAATGCGATGTGGGCGCCGGTGGGCGACACCGCCACCTCGCCCACGCCTACGATGTCGTAGTAGTCCTCGGGATGAAAGCCGCGCTCCTGGGCGGTCGCGGGAAGAGCGAGAGCGGACAAGAGGGCGGCGCTGACGAGCGTCCTGTGCATTGCAGGCTCCGGGGCTCGGCGAACGGGGTGGAGGCGGTCAAGCTACCTCCCGGACGACCTGCCACGGAAGCCCACGCGGGCCCGGCTTTGCGCAAGCCCCCGCTAAACCGTCACGCAGCGGGGCCGCTCGGAGGATGTTCCCGTTTCGGCGAGGCGCGCGAGCTCGGGGTGTGACCCGCGACGACGAGCAGTCACGATCCTCGACGGGCGCCTTCGCGCCGATCCTCGCCGGGGTGACGGCGGGAGCACTCCCCTCGATCGGGCGTGCATCGCGTCCCAGCCTCGCCGGGCCCCGGGCGCAGCTCCTGGAGGCGGTCGCGAGCCTGCCCGCCAGCCCTTCACTCGTCCTGACCTGCCTCGCCTTCGGCGCTCTGGTCGCGCCCGCGTTCGGTCGCCGGCCGGGTCGGATCTCCAGCCTCTTCTGGCCGCTCGCCCTCGCGCTGCCGGCGCTGCCCTTCCTGCTGCCCGAGCTCATCTGGCCGTTCGATCACTTCCGGGCGCGCGTCCTGAACGCGGCGCTGGCCCTGCTCTGGCTCTGGTTCATCCACGGGAGGTCGGGGGGACGGCTCGCTGCTCCGCGTGTCGCGCCGAGCTCGCCAAGGAGACCGGCGTGATCGCCTGATGAGCGTGAGGTCGGTATCTACCCAGGCCCACTGAGGAAAGTGGAAGTCCCGCTTGAGGTTACGGCCTCGGGCGGGGTTCTTCGTGGTGCGTCGGGAACCGATTCCCGCTGTTCATTCCCGCTGTTGGGAGCCACTCACGGCCCTTCGGCGATCCGACAAGGCCTCGCGGAGCTGCTCTTGATCGGGGTGCTGACAGCACTTCATGATCGTCATCGGCTCCGTCCAGCCGCCGAGCTCGCCCAGGACCTTGGTCGGCTGGTGGATCAGCTCAGACGCGAACTCACGCCTCAGCGAATGCCAGCCTCGGCCAGTCTCGCGCCAGGTGGCGTGAAACGCACCGTGATGGGTCCGTCGGTGCCGGTAGCACCGGCGCGTCTCCGATTCCAGGACTCGCGC
>JBFFWJ010000487.1:0-3162 GCA_041570315.1 Longimicrobiales bacterium
CGAGTGGAAGAAGGCCTCCTTCTGAACACCACCCGAATCGGTGCAGATCAGCGCCGCATTGGACTCCATCACCAGCATGTCAAAATAGCTCAGAGGCTCGATCAGCTTCAGACCCGCTGGCGGCGCCGCCCCCGGTCGCGAGCATGGCGAGCCCCGACGCCGTCCGATCCAGGTAGAGGCGATGACCCCCGAGCAGGCCCGTGGCGAGCCAGAGGGCCCAGGCCACGCCTCGGCGCTTCGGGCCGTAGCGGTACAGGTCAGCGACGACCTGCCGGGAAAAGTCGGGGGATGGAGCGCGCGACATGGGCCTCGAGAAGAAGGGGTGGGGACGTGCCGCCGGCCGGGTCGGCATTCGAGCCCGTGAAGTTAGCGGGCGCTGGCCCGATTCGGTCGGGCTGCGGCTCCGGGGCGCGTCGCCCGCGCCCTCCCGGCCCCATGTCGCCGCCCCGTCTCCCGGCGCGGCTCGGGACGGGACGCGCTGGTGTCACCGAGCCTCCGTCCCTAACCTCCCGATCCACCGCAGACTGGAGGATCTCTCCGTGACTCGTACGCTCGTCGCGCTCGTCTCCCTCACGGTCGCGCTGGCCGCGTCGGCCGCGGGCCAGGACCTCGTCCTCACGAACGCCAACGTCATCGACGTGACCGACGGCTCGGTGACGACGGGCGCCACCGTCGTCGTCACCGGGGGGAGGATCGTGTCGATCGACGAGGGGGGCGGAGCCGGGCCCGCCGAGGCGCGGACCGTCGACCTCGCGGGACGCTACCTCGCCCCGGGCCTCATGGACGCCCATGTGCACGTGGGCTCGAGCGCGGATGCTCGGCGGGCGCTGCTGACCGGTGTGACGACGATGCGCAGCATGGGCGCCTCGCACTACGCCGACGTGGGGATGCGCGAGCTGCAGCGGGCGGGGCACGCCGAGACGCCGGAGCACCTGGCGGCCGGATATCACGTCCGGCCGCAGATGGCCGAGGCATTCTTCCAGGATCATCCGGACCTCGGGCATCTGGATGGGGGTGCCGTCACCGACGTCGCATCGGTGCGCGCCGTCACGCGGGCGATCGTCTCGCGCGGGGTGGACTTCGTGAAGACGAACGCCACCGAGCGGGCGGGGCTCCCCGACACCGATCCGCGCAAGCAGCTGTACGGGGAAGCCGAGATCGCGACCATGGTCGAGGAGGCCGGACGCGCCGGCATCGGCGTCGCGGCCCACGCGCACGGAGACGCCGGGGGCCGGGCGGCCGTCGCGGCCGGCGTACGCAGCATCGAGCACGGGACGTACCTGAGCGAGACGACCCTCCGCATGATGGCCGATCGGGGGACGTTCCTCGTGCCCACGATCGCGATCGTGCGCGACCTC
This sequence comes from Longimicrobiales bacterium, assembly GCA_041570315.1. Lineage (GTDB taxonomy): Bacteria > Gemmatimonadota > Gemmatimonadetes > Longimicrobiales > Gaopeijiaceae > JBFFWJ01. The sequence continues at coordinate 1,359 of JBFFWJ010000487.1, forward strand.
ACCCTCGCCGGCGGCGACTACGACAACGCCGTGCTCAACATCCGCGGCCGCCACATGCTTCCGCGGGTGCAGAGCATGGCCGCGACGGCGCACCGACTGGGCGTCAGAATCGTCGCCGCGACCGACACCGGGTACGGTCCCAACAGCACGACCACGCTCGCACACGAGCTCCTCGAGCTCGTCACGGTGGGTCTGACACCGCTCGAGGCCCTGCAGGCCGCGACGACCTCGGCCGCCGAGCTCTTCGGCGTCGAGGACCACACGGGCCGCATCGAGCCGGGCCTCGAAGCCGACCTGATCGTGCTCGAGCGCAATCCCCTGCTGGACATCGGCACCGTGCAGGACGTGCTCATGGTGGTGAGCGACGGGAAGGTGGTCGTGCAGCGCGGGGATTGGCCCGGGCGGCCTGTGTCGTAGTCGAGCGAGGAGGGGGGGCGACACCCACCGCGCCCCCCGTCGACGGCTGGCGCGACGTCCTTCCCACGCCCAATCTGCCTCCGCTCCACAGACCGGGAGGCCCGATGACCGTTTCACGCAGGGACTTTCTCCGTTACGCCGCGGCGGCGTCCGTCGCTCCCTGGCCGCTGGCCGGCGCGGGGCGCCCGTCGCTCGCGACCGCGGAAGGGACGCCGGCTCCGCCGCGCTGGGTGGGGTACGACGAGGCGTTCGTGATCGACTTCCTGGGGAGCCCCGGGTACTTCAACTATCCCGAGAACCCGCCGCTCGACGACGAGATGGTGGCCAACGCCCACGGGTCGGGCATCACCGCCGTGAACGTGACGGTGAGCTCCGGCGACACCGCGTCCACACTGCGGCGCATGGCGCCCTGGTTCTCGAACGTCGAGCGCTGGCCCGACGTCTTCCGGATGGTGCGCTCGGTCGAGCAGTTGCGTGACGCCAAGGAGACGGGCCGTGTGGGCATCGTTCTGGGCTTTCAGGACACGACGCCCTACGAGGGTGAGCTGTCCCGCCTCGACGTCTTTCACGACCTCGGCGTCCGCGTCGTGCAGCTCACCTACAACGTCCGCAACCTCGTGGGCGACGGCTGCCTGGAGCCCGGCAACGCGGGGCTGAGCGCGTACGGGCACCAGGTCGTGGAGCGCCTGAACGAGCTCGGGTGCATCGTGGATCTTTCCCACTGCGGAAAGCGCACCACCGCCGAGGGGATCGCGGCTTCGGCCGCCCCGGTCGGCATCACGCACACGGGGTGCAACGCCGTGGCCCGCCACCCGCGCTCGAAGGACGACGAGGAGCTCCGGGCGGCGGCCGACGGAGGCGGTGTGGTCGGCATCTACCTCATGCCCTTCCTTTCGCCGGGTCGTGTCCCCACCGCGGATGACGTCGTCGCCCACGTCGAGCACGCCCTCGACGTCTGCGGAGAGGACCACGTGGGCATCGGCAGCGACCTCTCGATCACTCCCATCGACGGGTCCGAGGAGTATTGGGCGAAGCACCGGGAGTTCGTGGCTCGCCGCATCGAGACGGGCGTCGCGGCGCCCGCGGAGGACCCCGACGTCCTCTTCACCGTGCCCGATCTGAACTCGCACCGCCGCATGGAGATGATCGCCGACGCGCTGGTGGCGCGCGGGCACCCCGACCGCGTGGTGGAGAAGGTGATCGGAGCGAACTGGATGCGGCTCTGCGACGAGGTGTGGAAAGGCTGATCGACCTTGCGCGGGGCCGCCCGGTCCGTGCTCGGCCGACCGGGGACACCCTCGGGAATCGCCTTGATCCTTGACATTCAGGCACCTTTGGCGATCTTTGTTCGTGACACGAACAAAGCTTCCCCGGCCTCGTTTCCCCG
>JBFFWJ010000488.1:0-3152 GCA_041570315.1 Longimicrobiales bacterium
GACCGCGGCGAGCGCGACCGCGCCCGTCACGAAATCTCCGCCTGCAGGATGTCGACGTCGCGCACCTCCTGGATCAGGCGGTATCCGATCCTGCGGTAGACGGCGTTGGAGGTCGGATTGGCACGGTCGGTGTAGAGCACGCAGAAGTCGAGTCCCGCGTCGAGCATCCGCTGGCTGACCTCCGCCACGCAGCGAGCCGCGTAGCCCCGACGCCGATGCTCGGGCGGCGTGTAGACGTAGCCGATCCGGACCCCGTGCGGGGTGCGGCCGTGGGCGACGGCGATCGACCGCGGCCCGTCGTCGTCCCAGACGAAGAGGCTCTCCGCCTCGATCCAGCCCTCCACGGAGGCCCGCCGGACGGTGAATTGCGTCCCGGCGTCTCGGGCGAAGCCCTCACCCCACTCGACGACGAGCTCGGTGTCCTCGGGTCTCGCGAGCCGCAGCCGCCCGGGGACGCGAGGGGGCGGCACGACCTCGTCGAGGCGGTAGACCCGCTGCTCGAGGCCCGGCCGCCAGACCCCGCCGTGCACCTCGACCCACGCGGCGGCCACGGCCTCGGCCGCCCGGACGGGCCCGAGCACGCCGGGGACGTGCGTATCGGCCGCGCCGAGCGCCGCCGCGATCGCCCGGCCCGCGCCCGGCGGAATCTCCGTGACCAGAGCCTTGTGGGGCGGCGTGCGCAGCACGCACCCCACGACGTCTCCTCCGTCTCGCACCGTCGCCAGGAAGGTGTCGTCCGCGCCGGCTCCGCTTCCCGCTCGGGCGTACGCCAGGCTCAGCAGGAGATTGTTCCGGTCCTCCCCACGCAGCAGCCACGGCTCGGCGCGCGCGAGGAAGGCCCCCGCGCCCGGGTGTCGAACGACGTCGTAGGCCATGGCGAGATCCTACACGCCAATCTCCCGCGGGGTCACCCCCGGACACCGAGCGCCCCCAGCCAGCCGGGCTCCGGGCAAGCCCGGCCCGCCTCAGACGCGGCTCGAGGCCGGCTGCGCCGTCGCGACGGTCCGGATGACCTCCAGCGCGCGCTCCAGGTCGTCGGCCGACACGTCCCGGTGCGCCACGGCCCGCATGCCGGTGCGGCCGCTCGGCAGCATGTGGACGCCCAGCTCGTGGCACCGGGTCGCGAACTCCCCGGCGGGGAGCACGCCCACGTCGAAGCGGACGATGTTGGACTGGACGCCGTCGAGCCGGACGCGCACCCCCTCGATCTCCGCCAGCCCCTCGGCGAACGCGCGCGCGTTGCGAACGTCCCTCACCAGGTCGTCGCGGTGGCGCTCGAGCGCGTGCAGCGCCCCGGCCGCGACGATGCCGGCCTGCCGGAACCCGCCACCGAGCTGCTGCTTGAACCGACGCGCCCGCTCGATCAGCGTCCGCGATCCCGCGAGCGCCGAGCCGAGGGGCGCCCCCAGCCCCTTGCTGAAGCAGACGTTGACGGTGTCGAAGGGCTCGGCGAAGTCGCGCTCGGGAACGCCGGTCGCGGCGGAGGCGTGCCAGAGCCTCGCGCCGTCGAGGTGCAGCGCCAGGCCGAGCTCACGCCCCGCCTCGCACACCTCCCGCAGTCTGTTCAGGGGCCAGACCGCGCCGCCGCCGCCGTTGTGGGTGTTCTCCAGGCATAGGAGGCGGGGATGCGGCGGGATCGTCGGCGGGTTGAAGGGGTGCGGCGCCTCGACGGCCTCGCGCACGTCGTCCGGTGAGAAGACACCGTGCGCGCCCGCCAGCGGCTTCAACGTGACCCCGCTGATCGCGGCCGCTGCGCCCCCCTCGCTGCGGACGATGTGCGCAGCGGCGTCCAGGAGAACCAGGTCTCCCGGCTCGGTGTGCACGCGCACCGCCACCTGGTTGGACATCGTGCCGGTGGGCACGAAGACCGCGGCCTCCTTTCCGAGGATCTCCGCGACGCGGGCCTCGAGGCGGTTCACGGAGGGGTCGTCGCCGTAGACGTCGTCTCCCACGGGCGCGGCGGCCATGGCCTCGCGCATCGCCGCGGTCGGCTTGGTGACGGTGTCGCTTCTCAGGTCGATCATGGGCGGTCCGGAAGGTGGGGCTCGTAGCTTTCCGAAGCCGGCCCCGGCTCGCAAGCCCGACAGCCGACGATCCGGTCCCCAGACGTCGAGCCCGACCTTGACGGCGCGGCTCGCTCGTCACACATGGGGGAGTCGAAGCGATCCCCCAAGCGGAGCCGCCCGTGGCCGCCCTTCGCCGATCCCCCGCGCTCGCCCCCGCGCTCGCCCTCGCGGCGACCTTGCTCGTGCCGGCGTGCGCCCCCGAGGCCGAAGAGCCCGCGCAGACGGTCGCGCGAAGCCCCCTCCTGCGCCCCGAGCGCTTCGCCGAGACGGCCCCCGACGAGTTCCGGGTGCGCTTCGAGACCAGCGCGGGCGACGTCGTCGTCGACGTGCATCGCGACTGGGCCCCGCTCGGCGCGGACCGCTTCTACAACCTGGTCTCGGGGGGCTTCTACGACGACACCCGCGTCTACCGCGTCCTGGACGGGTTCATGGCCCAGTTCGGGCTGAACGGCGACCCGTACGTGAACCAGGCCTGGAAGACCCGATTCCTCGTCGACGACCCGGTCACCCAGGCGAACACGCGGGGTCGGATCGCCTTCGCGAAGGGTGGGCGCCACACCCGCACGACAGAGGTCTTCATCAGCTATCGGGACAACAGCCCACTCGATGGACAGGGCTTCGCGCCGTTCGGCGAGGTCGTCGAGGGCATGGACGTCGTCGACGCCTTCCACGCCGGCTACGGGGACGGTCCCCCGCGCGGCGAGGGTCCGTATCAGGCGATGGCGCAGGCGCGGGGCAACGAATACCTGGACGCCGACTTCCCCGAGCTGACCCGCATCGTCCGCGCGACGATCGTCACCCCGTAGGAGCTCGGCGGCCCGAGAGCCGGTGGCTGGGCGGCCCGAGAGCCGGTGGCACGGCGGCCCGAGAGCCCCCGAGGCACGGCGGCCCGAGAGCCCCCGAGGCACGGCGGCGACCCACCGAGTCCACGGGAGCCGACGGGCGGCTCAGCCCTCCTGCGCGGGGCTCTCCCGGTCTCCGCCGGTCAGCACCGGACCGATCTCGCCTTCCGCCCGGAGGATCCGCTCGACCCGCTCGACGTAGGCGCGGGCGTCCCCGAGGCGTTCCGCCAGCGTCCGGACCTCC
>JBFFWJ010000489.1:0-3139 GCA_041570315.1 Longimicrobiales bacterium
GAGGCCGGGACACGTGCGTCGCGAGGATGCGCGCCCCCGCGCGCCCGCGCGCCGGAGCGGACACGCGGCGGACCGCCGAGGCGTGCGGGTGCGCGACGGTCCGGGTGCCGCCGACGACGGTGACGCCACGCTCCTCGAGCGCGTGGACGAGCGCCTCGGCGGCGAAGCGAGCCGGCACCGAGACCGTCATCTGGCGCCAGACGTCACGCGTGCCGACGACCATGCGGCCTTCGACGCGCACCGGCTCCAGGGGATCCTCACGCAGGATGGCCAGCCGGGGCCGGGCCCGGCCGGCAACCATCTCCGCGGTGTTGACGACCTCGAGACCGGAGGGCGCGGGCACCGTCTCGACCCGGGGTGGCGCGCCCGCCCCGGTCGACGAGATGCGGAAGGACACCACGTTCTCGTTGTACGACAGGGCGGAGACCGCTGCGGTGAAGTGCTCGTTCAGGTCCCTGCTGTCCCAGCCCTGGTGACGCAGCGGACCCGGAAAGAACGAGGCGTCGGCCACGACGTCTCCCGTGACGGTGTGGACGCCCGCTTCCTCGAGCTGGTCGATGAGCCGGTGCAGCACCTCGTCCTTGCGGCGGTAGAACCGATCGGAGATTCCCGGATCTCCCGTGCCGAACAGGACGAGGTCGCCGTGGATCGTCCCGCCGCGGACGACCCCGTCGGTCACCAGGTACGTACGGAACCGATACTCGGGTCCGAGCACCTGGAGGGCGGCCGCGGAGGTCAGGAGCTTGACGTTCGACGCCGGCGCGAGCGGCGCATCGGCGTTCAGCTCGTACAGCGTCTCGTCGGCGTCGAGGGAGCGGACGTACACCCCCCAGGTCGCTCCGCTCTGTCCGAAGCCCTCGATCGCCGAGGCGAGGGCGACGCGGAGGCTTCCCGCGTCCTGCGCGCGGAGGTCCGGCGGCCTCGTGCCCAGCGACGCGAGCAGGGCGACGAGGAGCCACAGCGAGCGTCGAGCGCGTCGGTCCACGGCAGGTGGCGGGCTGGCGAGCAGGCGCGAGCGTCAGGCCGGCGCCGGACTCTGCCGGCGCAGGCAGTCGCCGCAGTAGCCCGAGAGCTCGAGACGGTACCCGGTCACGGTGAAGCTCCGGGCCTCCCGGCTCAGCGCCGCGATCTCACGGGCGTCGATGTGACCGGGCACGTCGAGGACCCGCGCGCACGCGACGCATCGCGCGTGGTGGTGCGGGTCGGTCCGGCCGTCGTAGCGGGACGAGTGGTCGGCAAAGGTCAACTTGACCGCGAGCCCGCACCCGACGAGCGTTTCGAGGCTCTTGTAGACGGTAGCCAGCGATATCCCCGGAAGCTCCTCTCGCACCGCCAGATACACGTCGTCGGCGGTGGGATGCACGTCCGTGGCCGCGAGGAAGCGGTAGACCGCGGCGCGCTGCTCGGTGAACCGCTGGCCGCTGTCCTCGAGGGCGCGCCGGAGGCGCTCGTCGCTGGACTCGGAGATCGTGGACATCTTCGGAGTGTCGTGCGGGCCGTTGCCGGTCCCTGAAATACTTGGTATCGCCTACTTTACTTGGCTGCGGGACGGAGTGTCAACCTGAGAAAGCCCTACCGGAAATGGCGAAAACCGCCTGAGCAGGGGGCCCCGTGAGCCCCTCCGGGCGTGGCGCGCTCCTCACGCTCGAGCCGCTGATCGATGCCGTGCGCGCGGGCGTCGAAGGGGCGGGCTGGGAGCTCTCGGGCCTGCAGAAGACGACCAGCCATCAGTTCGAGGGTCGGTGGCAGGACGAGTCGACCCGCAGCGCGTATCTCTTCTTCCACTCCCGAGGCATGCCGGACTTCGTCGGGATCGACGCGTACCTGGACGAGACCTCGCGCGGGCTCACCGGGAACCTCGCGCTGGTCGTCGACCTCGTCCCGCTGGGCACGCTGGGAGATCCGAGTGAGGCGCTGCGGCGCCTTCGGCGCGTCTCGTCGAACGAGCTGTCGGCGCGGCACAGGCGTCCCGTAACCCTCCGCCTCCGACTCGACGACGCCGCCACCGAGACCTCCGACGCCGACGTCGAGGTCAGGTTCAAGGTCCGTATCCCACGCCGCACGATCACCGAGGGAGCGCCGGCGGTCCAGGCCCTCGCGGCGGAGATCGTGTCCGGATTCGTGCGCATCCTGGCGTCGCCGCAGCTGGCTCCGCTCACCGAGCGGGCCTGATTCCGTGCCGGGTTGCTCGACCCGCGCCGACGTGCAGATTGGACCCGTCGGCGGCGTTTCTCCCCACGACCGTCACCCCGCCCAGCGAGCGAGGACCAGATGAGCACCGACCCCGGAGCGTTGGACGACCTTCTGCAAGAGGATCGCCGCTTCCCCCCGCCCGAAGAGTTCGCCGCGCGAGCCGTGATGTCCGATCCCGGAGTCTACGATCGGGCCGCTGCGGACCCGGAGGGCTTCTGGTCGGAATGGGCGGCGCGGCTGGACTGGTTCCGGCCCTGGGATTCGGTGCTGGAGTGGAATCCGCCCTACGCGAAGTGGTTCGTGGGCGGAAGGCTCAACGTCTCCCACAACTGCCTGGACCGCCACATCGAGCGGGGGAGGGGGGATCGGGCCGCGCTGATCTGGGAGGGTGAGCCGGGTGACACCAGGACCTACACCTACGCCGAGCTTCACGAGGAGGTGTGCCGCTTCGCGAACGCGCTGAAGGCGCTCGGCGTGTCTCGCGGCGACCGGGTGACGATCTACCTGCCCATGATCCCCGAGGCGGCGATCGCGATGCTCGCCTGCACGCGGATCGGCGCGGTCCACTCGGTCGTGTTCGGCGGGTTCAGCCCCGACTCGCTCGCCGACCGAAACAACGACGCCGAGGCCAAGGTGCTGGTCACGGCCGACGGGGGTTGGCGCAGGGGAAGCGTCGTCGCCCTGAAGGAGAACGCGGACATCGCCATGGAGAGCTCTCCCACGGTCGAGCACGTCGTCGTCGTGGCGCGGGGCGGCGCCCTGACCGAGCAGACCTCGGTCACGATGAAGGAGGGTCGGGACCACTGGTACCACGAGCTCGTCGCGGGCGCAGCGGCCGAGTGCGCGCCCGAGCACATGGACTCCGAAGACATCCTCTTCATCCTCTACACGTCGGGCACGACCGGGAAGCCCAAAGGCGTGGTGCACACCACGGGAGGCTATCTCA
>JBFFWJ010000490.1:0-3120 GCA_041570315.1 Longimicrobiales bacterium
GGCGAAGAAGTTCCCCTCGTTGGAAGCTCCGAACACGAGGCCGCCGGCCGTCGCCATGACCCCGTTCCAGGGCGGCGTCGCCGAGCAGACCCACCAGTGCTTCGACAACCTCTTCGCCGTGTTGGCCGACGCGGGGCTCGGCGCCGAGGACGTGGTCAAGGTCAACGTGTACCTGACCGACATGGGTGACTTCGCTCAGATGAACCAGGCGTACGCGACGCGCTTCACGGCACCGTTTCCTGCCCGTACCACCGTGGGTGTCGCCGCGCTTCCCCTGGGCGCGCGTGTCGAGATCGAGCTGGTCGCCAAGAAGCCGTAGGAGCAGGACCCGCCTTCGGGGCCCGCTCGGGGCCCGGCAGGGCGCTCCCCCGCTCAGCGCAGCGAGAGCACGAAGATCGCGTTTCCGGCGGGCATGACGATGCGCTGACGCCCGTCGAGCTCGAAGGACATGGGGTTCGAGCGCCCGGGCGCGCCCGCCTGGAAGTCCCACAGCAGGGCGCCGGTCTCCGCGTCCAGGGCGAAGAAGTTCCCCTCGTTGGAAGCTCCGAACACGAGGCCGCCGGCCGTCGCCATGACCCCGTTCCAGGGCGGCGTCAGAAGCCGATGCTCCCATCGCAGGTCCCCCGTGCGCACGTCGAGGGCCTTCACGTAGCCCCACGCGTCGTCGCCCGCGAGCGCCTGCACGCCGCCGCCAAGGAACGGGCGGCCCGGCCGGTACTCGGCGCCGCTCTTGTAGTAGACCGCGCCCATGTGACGGACCGGCACGTAGAGCGTCTCGGTGAGCGGGCTGTAGCTGGGGCTGAACCAGTTCGTGGCCCCCTGCAGGCTGGGCCAGACGAGGTTGCCCTCCTCGGTCGGCTCGGTCCCGGGGATCACGATGGGGCGACCGTTTTCGTCGAGGCCCTCGGCCCAGGTCTGCTTGGAGTACTCCTGCCCGTGCAGGAACTCGCCGGTCTCCCGATCCAGCACGTAGTAGAACGCGTTGCGGTTGGCCATGACCACGAGCCGACGGTCGCGGCCCTCCCACTCCAGATCGACCAGAACGGGGATCTCGGTGGCGTCCCAGTCGTGCACGTCGTGGGGCGTGAACTGGAAGTGCCACCGGATCTCGCCGGTGTCCGCGTCCAGGGCCAGCAGCGCGCACGTGTAGAGGTTGTCGCCGGGGCGCACGTCCCCGTTCCAGTCCGGGGCCGGATTGCCGATCCCCCAGTAGAGAAGGTCGAGCTCGGGGTCGTACGAGCCCGTCAGCCAGGTCGAGCCGCCGCCGTGCTCCCACGAGTTGCCCGCCCACGTCTCGCTGCCCGGCTCTCCGGGAGCGGGCACGGTGTACGTCCTCCACAGGCGCTCGCCGGTGTCCGCGTCGTAGGCGTCGAGGAAGCCCCGGATGCCGGCCTCGGCGCCGGCGACCCCGACGATCACCTTCCCGTCGATCGCGAGCGGCGCCCCCGTCATCGCGAAGCCCACGCTGTTGTCCGCGACCTCGACGGACCAGCGCACCGCGCCCGACTCGGCGTCGAGGGCGACGAGCCGGGCGTCGAGCGTGCCGACGTAGACGGTCGCGTCGAGGATCGCGACGCCCCGGTTCACGCGCGGGAATCCGATGTTCAGCGTCTCCTCCGGAACGCCCGCGTCCCACCTCCAGATCCGGCGGCCGGTGCGCGGGTCCAGCGCGACCACCGTGCTCGGAGGCTCGGTCAGGTACATGACGTCGTCGACGACCAGGGGTGTCGTCTCCACCAGGCCCGGGCTGGTCTGGTAGACCCACTCGACCCCGAGCCCCGACACGTTCTCCGTGTCGATCTGGTCGAGCGCCGAAAAGCGCTCGGAGAAGTACGAGCCCGAGTAGGTGAGCCAGTGGGCCGGCTCACCGGCCGCGGCGACCAGCCGCTCGTACGGGACCTGCGCGCGAGCGCCCGGGCCGCTCAGCGTGAGACAGGCGAGCAGAGCCGCCGCGGATACGGCCGGGGGGCTGAGGAGTCGGCGGCGGGTCATGAGATCACCCTCTCCCGGGTTCCGGTCAGCGTCATGAGGTAGCGCACGAGATCATCGACCTCCTCGTCCGTCAGATCGTCCCTGTAGCTCCTCATGAGGCTCCGGTCGAAGAGCTTGTCCAGCTCGCGCAGCGAGGGCTTGTAGAAGGACCGCAGATCGCCCCGCGCATCCTTGAGCTGGATCGTGTAGCTGTCCTCGTTCATGCGCATGCCGCGGGTCTCGTTGCCGTCGGCGTCGACGACCCGGACCATCAGGTAGTCCACGAAGTCGCTCGAGATCGCCGTCTGGCCCCGGGGCAGGGCGGCGCCCGGGTCGAGGATCGCCTCGCGGAGGTAGCCCGGGCCCCGTCGCCCGCCGACCTCGGTCAGGTCGGGACCACGACCGGTGCCGAAGCCGCCGACCGTGTGGCACCGCGCGCACCCCTCCTCCTCGAACAGCGCTCGTCCGCGAGCCGGGTCTCCGGCCAGCGTCTCGGGGGTGCCGGACGCCGGCGCGAGCGATCGCACGTAGCCGGCGACCAGGCGGAGCTCGTCCTCGTTCAGCCACCGGGAGCGCGGCATGCCGGTGCCCGGGATCCCCACGCTGATGATCCGCATCAGGGAGGCGTCGTCGGGCGCGCGGGGCAGGCGGGCCCTCGCGAGCGGCGGGCCCTCGCCGCCAAGCCCTTCCACCCCGTGGCAGCGGGCGCAGCTCGCCACGTAGTGGACGCGGGCCTGCACGAGCTCGCTCTGGCTCAGCGGCCTCGGGTCCTGGGCCGCGAGCCGATCGGGTGCGCTCGCGGCGAGCGCAAGGACCGTGAGCGAGAGGATGGCCGGATCGAGCGCCTGCCGAGGCGCCCTCCGGATCGCGCCGCGCACGCCGTCGAGCATCTGCACCTCCGTCCGAGGGCCGCTGCAGTCGGGGGCGCCGCGGACCCCTGGTGGCCGCACGCCACGGATTGCGGCGCCGGCGTCCCCCGAGCCGACACAGTAGGACCCGGCCGGCGCCGTTCACAAGGACGGTCGTGAGGGTCGGCTCCGGCCGGGGCCGTCCGGCGCGCCCGGCGCCCATCCCGCGGCCGGGCGCCGCCGCGCAAGCAAGAGCCCCGCCCGACCCGGAGGTCGGGCGGGGCACCCTCCGCCTGCGTCA
>JBFFWJ010000491.1:0-3120 GCA_041570315.1 Longimicrobiales bacterium
CACGACGTAGAGGTTCTCGGCGCCGTGGACGCGCAGGTCTCCGTCCACGACGCCGTCGGCGGGGCCGGAAGACATGCGTGTCGTCCCCATGTGGTGGTGCGCGCGTGGATCGAGGCCGCCGTCCGGGACGCGCTCCACCCGCCCCGCCCCGGCCCGCTCGAGCTCCCGAGCGACCGCTTCAACGGTCCGGAGACGGCGCCCCTCGTCCTCGTCGCTCCACCTCCAATCGAGCGAAGCGACGGGACGGCCCAGGGCGTCGCGTCGGCCGGAGAGGACCACGCGGTTCGTCTCCTCGGGCACCTGCTCCAGATCGATCCACAGACGGTATCGCGCGCCGGCGACCGCCCTCGACGCCCGCCACAGGGAGCGCACCAGTCGACCTCCTGCCCGTCTCCCGCGCTCGAAGGGCACGGCCCGCCGAAGGGAGTGGCGCACGCCCGGACGCTCGAGCACGCGAGGCCCGTCCGCGGGGAGGAGGCGGACGGACGCGCGGGGAATGCCCAGCGACGACAGAAGCGCATCGCCCAGCGCGAACCGGCCGACGATCGACTCACCCTCGCCCAGCGTCTGCATCGAGTAGAAGCCCCCGGGAGGCGCGAGCGCCTCGACACGCGTCGTGAGCTCGAGCGTCGTGTCGATCGGGTGCTCCATGAACCCCCGCCCGGCCCAGGGGCTGGCCTCGAACCCGCCATGAGACGCGCGGGCCGCCAACAGGATCCGCGCGTTCTCGATCGTGCCGGCCGCGAGCACGAAGATCCGGGCGCGCACGCGACCGTGCACCCCTGCCTCGGACGCCCAGGCCGCCTCCGCGACACGCCCCCGCGCAGCCGACCAGCGGAGGTCCGTGAGGGTCGCTCCCAGGAGCAGCGTGGCTCGGTCGTCGCCCGCGATCCGGTCCGGGAGGTCCCGCGTGAACCGGGCCGCGGGGCCATAGTGGTAGAACGCGGTCTCCAGTCCCGTGCCGCCGAGGTCCTGGACCGGATGACCACGGCCCGTCTCGGCCGGGCTCTGCACGCGCGGCGCGAGGCCCGCCAGGGCGTGCGCCGCGTCGTAGAACCGATCCAGGGCATCCCATCCGATCGGCCAGCCGCTGTGCGGGATCCACGGGCGCACCTCGAGGTCGGAGGGCTCGAGCGCGACGTACTTCGCCATGGGCATCCCGTGAAGCACCGTGTTCCAGATCGTGGCCGTGCCCCCGACCCCGAACGCACGCGTGCCCGCCACCGGGCCGTACGGGAGAGGCGGAGCGCCGGACGGGTGCGCAGCGTCGGACGGGTGCGCAGCGTCGGACGGGTGCGCAGCGTCGGCGGCGGAGAGGGGCGGGGCGTCCGACCCCGGGGCGCCGGACACGTTCACGGGGAGCCGCCCCCCCTGCTCCATCACGAGCACGTCGACGCCGCGGCTGCGAAGTCCCTCGGCGAGCGCGAGCCCGGCCGGCCCCGCTCCGATCACGCAGACTTCGGCGGCGCGGATCGATCCCTGAGCAAGAGTTCGGACGTCGATCTCCATGGCGTTCGCGCGGCGTATGGGCCTCTCGACGAATCAACTTGCACCGCGCGGGGGCGAGGACCAACATCCTCGGTGCCGCGCCCGCAGCCCCCGGGGGAATCCGACCGTGTCCACGAAGCGAAAAGTCGCGCTCCTGGTCCTCGACGCGGCATCCCCGGAGCTCCTGCGCCGCTGGGCGGCGAGCGGCGCGATGCCGAGCCTCGCGCGCCTGCTTCGCGCGGGTCGCTCCGCCGGCACGCTCGGGCCCGAGGGCTTCTTCGTGGGCGCGACCTGGCCGACGTTCTACATGGGCCTGGACCCCTCCCATCACGGGATCTACTGGCTCGACCGCCTCTTGCCCGGCACGTATCGGACGCAGAGGTGCACGAGCGGAGACTTCGGCCGGCATCCGGCGCTCTGGGACGTCCTCGAGGCGAGCGGGCTCCGGACGCTCGTGCTCGACGTGCCCCTGAGCCGCCTGTCCCCGGCGCTGCGCGGGGTCCAGGTCCTCGAGTGGGGGGTGCACGACGAGGTGTTCGGCCTCCGCACCCGACCCTCGAGCACCCGGCGGCGGATCCTCGCGGAGGTTGGCCCGCACCCCGTGCCGAGCTCCTGCGACGCACCGAGCCGAACGCTCCCGGAGTACGTCGCGTTCGCCGACGCTCTCGTGGCGGGCGCCGCGGCCCGCGCGCGTCTCACCCGGAGCTTGATCGAGACCGAGGCGTGGGATTTCCTCATCCAGGTGTTCAGCGAGTGCCACTGCGCCGGACACCAGCTCTGGCACTTCCACGACGAGCGCCATCCCGGGTTCCACGGTCCGGACGTCCAGACGACCGGGAACCTCGTCGAGCGTGTCTACCGAGGTGTGGACGAAGCGCTGGGCGCCGTCGTCGCGTCCCTTCCGGCGGGCACCACGGTCGTCGTGGCGACGCTGCACGGCATGGCGCACGCCTGCGGCGCCGCCCACCTCCTCGACAGCGTGCTGGACCCCCTGGCAGCCACGACCGCCGGGCCCGCGCCCCATCCTGCCCCCAGCGCATCCGGCACCGCGACAGAGCGTCTGGCGGCGCTCTACCGCCGGCTTCCCGAGGGGGTGCGACGGCCGATCCACGATCTGCGCCAGGCCGTGAACCAACACGTCCTCGCGCGCGGCTCGCCTCTCGGCTTCGATACGAGCCGTGTCCGCGCATGGCACGTCGGCATGGGGCTGGGCTCGCCGTGGTCCGGAGTCCGGCTGAACCTCCGCGGGCGCGAGCCATCGGGGATCGTGGAGCCCGGAGCGCAGGAGGACGCGCTCGTGGCCTCGCTGCGGGACGGCCTGTGCGGGATCGTGGACGCCGACACCGGGACGCCCGCCGTCCGCGAGGTTCGGCGCACCGGGGAGCTGTACGACGGCCCGATGCTCGGGGCGCTTCCGGACTTGCTCGTGGGCTGGAACCCCGACTTCCGGCTCGGAAGCCGAGTCCTGGGCCGAGGCGCCGGGGCCCGCTGCCGCCTGACTTCGCCGCGGATCGGGCGCGTCGCGGCGCCGTGCCCGACGGCCATCGCGACCGACAGCCCCGCGAGCACGATGGCGACCGCGTATTTCACCGCGCTGCGCTCCCCGGGGCGCTCCCCGGCGGGTGACGGTCG
>JBFFWJ010000492.1:0-3115 GCA_041570315.1 Longimicrobiales bacterium
CGCCACGCCGATGCGGGCTACGACGTCGCGGTCGAGACCGCGCGGCGCGAGGGTATCCGGATCCCCATGGCGGAGCAGCGCTGAGGAAGGGAGTCGCTGCTCGCCGAGCCGGCCGCCCGCGCACCGGTTCCGCTTCCCGGCGCTCCCCCGGTGATCAGGGCCGCGCGTCGGGCCGTCGACCCGCGACCCGCTCCGCCACGGTTCGATAGGCGGCCAAGGTCTCCTCCTCCGCGGGATGACGCCCGTCGCGCACGACCCAGCGGCCCCCGACCATCACGTCGCGCACCGGGGTGTCCTCACCCGAGAAGAGCCAGGAATCGATGACCTCGTCGCCCGAGCGGCCGACGAGCGCGGCGTGGTCCGGGTTCAGCACGACGAGGTCGGCGCGGAATCCCCGTGCCAGGGCGCCGACGGGACGCCCGCAGGCGGCGGCGCCACCCCGGCAGGCTTCCTCCAGCAGCGTCCGTCCGGTCGAGCGCTCGTGCGGGCCCGCGGCGACGTTGCGGGCCCGGCGGGTGAGCCGCTGGCCGTACTCGAGCAGCCGCAGCTCGGCCGCAGGGCTGACGCTGACGTGAGAATCGGTGCCCACCCCCCACCTGCCTTCCGCCTCGGCGTACTCGGCGAAGGGAAAGACCCCGTCGCCCAGGTTGGCCTCCGTGGTGGGGCACAGGCCGACCACGGCGCCGGAGTCCGCAACGCCCCGAAGCTCCTCCGCCACGACGTGGGTCGTGTGCACGAGGCACCAGCGCTCGTCGACCGGAGCATGATCGAGCAGCCAGGCGACGGGCCGGGCTCCCGACCAGGCCAGGCACTCCTCGACCTCGCGCTCCTGCTCGGCGACGTGGATGTGGATCGGCGCTTCGGGATCGAAGCTCCGAAGGGCCTCGACCGCCACCGCGAGATCCGCGGGGCCCACCGCGCGCAGCGAGTGCAGCGCCAGCCCGACGCGGGCCGAGGGTCCGGCAAGGGCGCCGAGCACCGCCACGTCGCCCAGAATCTCCTCGGGCGAGGCGGTGAAGCGGCGCTGCCCGTCGGCGGCGGGCTCGCCGCCGAAGCCTCCCGCCCGGTACAGGGCCGGGAGGAGCGTGATGCCCATGCCCACGGCTTCGGCCGCGGCGAGGAGGCGCTTGCCCGTCTCCACCGGGTCGTCGTACGGCCGGCCTCGCGGATCGTTGCGCAGATAGTGGAACTCGGTCACCGCGGTGAACCCGTGGCGCAACATCTCCACGTAGAGCTGTGCCGCGATCGCCTCGACGTCGCCGGGGCTCAGCGCCTGCAGGAAGGCGTACATGCGCTCGCGCCAGCTCCAGAAGCCGCCGGGGGCGGCCGAGCCCCGCTCGGTCAGCCCGGCCATCGCGCGCTGAAAGGCGTGCGAGTGGAGGTTGGGGACCCCCGGGAGCGCGATTCCCTCGGTGCGCTCCGAGCTCCGTGCGCGCGCGCCCTCGACCCCGCGCGCGATCGACCCGTCCGGCCCGATCGAAAGCCGAACGTCCCGCGCCCAGCCTCCGGGAAGGAGCGCGCTCTCGAAGAAGAGGTGGGTCATGGCGGACGAGTGTAGATTCCCCAGGATCGTTGCGTCAACGAAAGGAGC
Organism: Longimicrobiales bacterium; assembly: GCA_041570315.1. Classification (GTDB taxonomy): domain Bacteria; phylum Gemmatimonadota; class Gemmatimonadetes; order Longimicrobiales; family Gaopeijiaceae; genus JBFFWJ01. Next base: position 1,592 of record JBFFWJ010000492.1, read on the forward strand.
CCGTGAGCACCTGTGACCTTCTCGTGCGCGGCGGACACCTGGCCACCATGCAGGCCGCGCTGGGACCGTACGGAGCTGTCCAGGACGGCGTGGTGGCGGTCCGCGACGGCACGATCGCGTGGGTCGGGCCGGAGGAGGTCGCACCCCCGGAGCTGGTCGGAGACCCCGACCGGGTCCTCGATGTCGACGGCGGTTGGGTCACGCCCGGGCTGATCGACGCGCACACGCATCTCGTCTTCGGCGGGGACCGGGCCGACGAGTTCGAGCAGCGCCTCGCAGGGGCCAGCTACGAGGAGATCGCACGGGCCGGTGGGGGAATCCTGTCGACGGTGCGGGCCACCCGGGCCGCGACCTCCGAGGAGCTCTTCGACACCGCGAGCCAGCGTGTCCGGGCCCTGATCTCGGAGGGCGTCACGACCGTGGAGGTCAAGTCCGGTTACGGCCTCGATGTCGAGACCGAGCTCCGCATGCTCTCGATCGCGCGCCGCCTCGGCGACGCGTTGCCGGTCACGGTGAGCACGACGCTCCTCGGCGCGCACGCGCTCCCGCCCGAGTTCGAAGGCGACCGGGCCGGGTACGTCGACCTCGTGTGCCGGGAGATGATCCCGCGGGCGGCCCGAGAGGGTCTCGCGGACGCGGTGGACGCCTTCTGCGAGGGCATCGCGTTCACCCCCGACGAGTGCGCCCGGGTCCTGCGGGCGGGCGCCGCGCACGGGCTCGCCGGCCGGCTGCACGCCGACCAGCTTTCCGATCGTTCCGGGGCCGCGCTGGCCGCACGGCTCGACGCGCGCTCGGCCGACCATCTCGAGCACACCTCCGACGAGGGCGCCCGGGCGATGGCGGCGGCGGGGACGGTCGCGGTGCTGCTGCCCGGCGCGTTCCACTTCCTGGGTGAGACGCGTACGCCCCCGATTGAAGCCCTGCGCGCGCACGGTGTTCCGATGGCGATCGCCACCGACCTCAACCCGGGGTCCTCCCCGCTCGTCTCCCCGTTGCTGGCGATGAGCCTGGCCAGTGTGCTCTTCGGCCTGACCCCCGAGGAGGCCCTGTGCGGGATGACGAGGGCCGCCGCGTCGGTCCTCGGGATGGAGGGCCGGCGAGGGGTGCTCCGTGCGGGCCTGGAGGCCGACCTCGCCGTGTGGGCGGTGAGCCACCCGAGGGAGCTTCCCTACTGGATGGGCGTCAACCCCTGCCGCTCGGTGGTGAAGGCGGGTGCCGTGCTGGAGTGAGTGACCCGGCGGTGCGCGGGGCGGGTAGGAGGCGCACCCGCCTCGGATCCCCGCAGGCTCCCTCGCGGCCCTGAGAGCCGAGGGGCCCCCACGGCCAAGGGGGACCCCTCGTCAGGGCCTTCGACCGCTCGGCGGTGATCAGCCGCCCGGGCGCCGCGGGGGACGTCGGGCTGCCGGCGGCCGCGAGCCCGAGCCGCGCGAGGGTGCGGACGCCCGTGGCTGCGTGCGTGGCGCCGAGCGGGCCTGCGGCGCCCGGGAAGGCGCGCTTCCGGCCCTGGGCGCGCTGCGCGGCGCC
>JBFFWJ010000493.1:0-3112 GCA_041570315.1 Longimicrobiales bacterium
GGGCCGGGCCGCTTCGACCCGACTCCCACCACGATCCCCTTCGGCGGCATCCAGAATCCCGAGTTCGTCGCCGCCGGCGACCTGGACGGCGACGGGGACGCCGACCTCCTTCTGGGCGGCGGACGCGGCGGGCTCTGGTTCTACGAGAGCGCGTCGCGCTGACGCGCGCGGGAGCGCCCGGCCCGCGCTACCCGCTCGGCCGCCCCTGGCGATCGAGCATCGTCGGCTCCCCGAGCCCCAGCTCCCGCAGCCGGTCCCTCTGCGTGCCGGCATCGCCCACGACCAGCCAGATCATCTCCCCGGCGCTCAGGTAGCGATCCGCCAGGTCGCGGACGCGCGCCACCGTCATCTCGCGGACGATCTCCTCGCGCTGCAGCACGTAGTCGGCGGGGAAGCCGTACGCGCTCATGTCCGCGAGCACGCCGAGCTTCGCGCCCGCGGTCTCGAAGGCGCGCGCGTTGGCGCGCAGCAGGAAGCTCCTGGTCGCTTCGAGGTCGGAGTCGTCGAACTCCGGCCCGTGCGCCTCGACGATGCCCTTCACGAGATCGAGCGCCTCGTACGTCACGTTCGAGCGCACCGAAGACGAGATCTGGAAGGGCCCCGGCAGGTCGGTGCCGCTGAAGCCCGAGCCGATCCCGTACGTGTACCCCCGCTGCTCGCGGAGCACCTGCGTGAGGTCGGACGCGAAGCCACCGCCCCCGAGGCGGAAGTTCATGACCGTGGCCGGATAGTAGTCGGGGTCGGACTCGGCCAGCGCGAGGTACCCGATGCGCAGCACGGACTGGCTCGCGCCGGGCACGTCGACGAAGTACAGGCCCGCCCGGGACGGCTCCCACTCGGGCGGGTCGGGTAGCGCCGGCGCGTCGCCCTGCCAGCGCGCCGCGATCCCCTGCAGCGAGGCCCGCACGTCGTCGGGGGCGACCGCCCCGGTCACGTGGAAGGCGGCCAGGCCGGGCCGGAGCGCCGAGGCGTGGTACGCGCGCAGGTCGTCGAGCGTGATCGACTCGACCGTGTCGAGATCTCCCAGCCGGTTCGCGGCCAGAACGTGGTCGCCGTACAGCAGTCGCTGGAAGACGTCGGCCGACACCGCCGCGGGGCTCGCGGCGCGCTGGCGGAGCGTGTTGCGCACCCTCTGCTGCGAGAGGGCGAACTCGTCGGCGTCGAAGCGCGGCTCGAGGAGGATCTCCTCGACCAGCTCCATCGTCGCGGCATAGTTCCGGGCCAGCGTGCTCCCGCTGATCGTGAAGGACTGGGCGCCCGCCGTGACGTCGACGGAGGCGCCGAGCAGGTCGATCGCCTGCTCCAGCTCCTCGGGCGTCCTGGTCGCCGTCCCGGCCGTCATGCTCTCGGCCAGCAGGTTCGCCACGCCGACCCGCCCGCGCTCCTCCAGGAGCTGCCCGCCCCTGACGCGCAGCGCGAACTGCACGAGCGGGACCTCGCGGTCCTCGATTCCCAGGATGCGCACCCCGCTGTCGAGCTCGTCGGTCCACACCTCCGGCGCGGTCAGGGAAGGCGACGGCCCGAACGGCGGCTCGACGGCCCGGTCGATCGCCGACGGCGTGCGCGCCTCGCCGCGGAGCACCTCGCCCAGCTCGGCCTCGGCGCCCATCACGATCGGCTCCTCCACGACCTGCGCGCGGGCCGATCCCTCCAGCGCGAGCTCCGGGCTGCCCCGGGGCACGAAGCTCGTGGCCACGAAGGGGCGGCCCTTGACGTACGCCTCGTAGACGCGCAGGACGTCGGCCTCGGTCACCGAGAGCATGCGGCGCAGCTCCTCCTCGGCATAGCCGGGATCCCCGGCGAAGATGCTGTACTGGGCGAGCTGGAACGCCTTGCCCAGCACGGAGGAGAGGCCGGCGTAGAAGCCGGTCTCGTAGCCGGCCTTGACGCGCTCGAGCTCCTCGGCCGGGACGCCCTCCTCCTCGAAGCGGGAGAAGGCCTGCTCGACCGCCGCGTACACGTCGTCCAGATCCGTGTCGGCGAAGGCGCGCACGGTCAGCGTGAAGCGTCCCGCCAGCTCCGACGCGAACGAGCCGGCCGATACGCTCGGCGCGACCTCGGCCTCCTCGACGAGCACCTCGTAGAAGGGCGCCGACTTGCCGTCGGTGAGCACGTCGGCGAGAGCGTCGAGCGCGTACTGGTCCGGGTGGTAGCTCTCGACCGACGGCCAGGCGAGCGTCAGCATCGGCACGCGCGCGTAGTTGTCCTCGTGAAAGAGCCTGGTCGACTCGGCGAGCCGCACCGCCGGGGGCTCGGGCGCCGCGGGGGTCGGCCGCGACGGGATCTCGGCGAAGTAGCGCTCGATCCAGGCCTTGGTCCGCTCGACGTCGAGATCGCCCGCCACGACGAGCGTCGCGTTGTTGGGGCCGTACCAGCTGCCGTGGAAGTCGACCACGTCGGCGAGCGTGGCGCCGTCGAGGTCCTCGAGCGATCCGATGACCTGCCAGCGGTAGGGATGGCCCTCGGGGTAGAGCGCCCGATCGATGACGTAGCTGTTGTGCCCGTACGGCTGGTTGTCGACGCCCTGCCGCTTCTCGTTCTTGACGACCTGCTTCTCCTTGGCGACGACGGACTCGGTCACGGTGTTGATGAAGAAGCCCAGCTTGTCCGCCTCGGCCCACAACGCCTTCTCGAGACCGTCGATCGGCACCACCTCGAAGTAGTTGGTGCGGTCTCGGCTGGTGGACCCGTTCGTCGAGCTCCCGACGCGCGTCATCAGGCGATCGAGGCCGCCCGGGCCGAGGTTCTCGGAGTCGAGGAAGAAGAGGTGCTCGAAGAGGTGGGCGAAGCCGGTCTTGCCCTCGACCTCGCGGGCCGAGCCCACGTGGAAGGTCATGGCCACCGCCGCGATCGGGTCCGACCGGTCGACGTGCAGGATCACGTCCAACCCGTTGTCCAATTCGTAGCGCTCGAAGTCGATCCCCCCCGCCTCGCCGGAGGCCGCGTCCGACGGCGCCGCCGGACCGCAGCCCCCGAGCGCGACCGCCACCGCCACCGCCACCGTCGCCGCCGGCACCGCCCCGCCCCTCGAGACACCTCGCCGCTTCGCCACGCCCGTGCTCCCGTCCGAGTCCGTTCTCCCCGTGTCCTCCGCCACCGAGCCGGAAAGGTA
>JBFFWJ010000494.1:0-3112 GCA_041570315.1 Longimicrobiales bacterium
GCTCGAGGCCGGCGAGCGGCTCGCGCACCTCGTCGAGGAGATCCGGCTCGCGGATGCGGTCGGGCTGGACGTGTTCGGGGTCGGCGAGCACCATCGTCCCGACTACGCGGTCTCGACGCCGGCCGTCGTCCTCGCCGCGGCCGCCGCGAGGACCGAGCGCATCCGGTTGACGAGCGCGGTGTCGGTCCTCAGCTCCGACGATCCCGTGCGCGTCTTCCAGGACTTCGCGACGCTCGACCTCCTCTCGGGCGGGCGCGCCGAGATCATGGTGGGCCGAGGCTCGTTCACGGAGTCGTTTCCCCTCTTCGGCCAGGACCTCGCCGACTACCAGGAGCTGTTCGAGGAAAAGCTCCACCTCCTTCTGCGCGTGCGCGAGAGCGAGCGGATCACGTGGTCCGGGCGCCACCGCCCCGCCATCCACGACCGGCCGGTCTACCCGCGCCCGCTGCAGGACCCGATCCCGTTGTGGGTCGCCGTGGGCGGCAGCCCGGCTTCCGTCGTGCGGGCCGCATCCCTCGGCCTTCCGATGGCGCTCGCCATCATCGGAGGCGCGCCCGAGCGCTTCCGGCCGATCGTCGAGCTCTACCGCGAGGCGGCGCGCCGAGCCGGCCACGACCCCGCCGGGCTCCCGATCAGCATCAACGCGCACGGGTTCGTCGCCGAAGATCCCGACGAGGCGATCGAGCGGGCGTTCCCCGCCTTCCGCGAGACGATGGGCCGGATCGGCCGGGAGCGCGGCTGGCCGCCACCCACGCGCGCGCAGTTCGACGCCGAAGCGGCGCTGCGCGGGGCCAACTTCGTGGGCAGCCCCGAGCAGCTGACGCAGAAGATCCTCTTCCAGCACGACCTCTTCGGGCACGACCGGTTCCTGGTACAGCTCACGGTGGGGCCCCTGCCCCACGAGGACGTCCTGCGCGCCATCGAGCTCCTCGGCACCGTGGTCGCGCCGGCGGTCCGGGCCGGGATCGCCGCGAAGCGGGAGCGGGAGCGCACCGACACGGGTAGGCCCTGAGGGGAACTCCTGCACGCGTCCGGTGCGCGTCGTCGCTGGCGCCATGGCCCCGGAGGCCTCCCCGCAAACGCCATGGTCCCGGATGCGACGCCTCCCCGAAGGCATGGCCCGGGCCGCGTCGAGGGGAGTCGCGCAGCCATCACCAGGGCCGAAGCAACGGCCGGCCGTACGCGAGCCCGGGCCACGGCACCGATCCGGCCGTCAGCAGCAGCCAGACCACCAGGGTGAGCGTCGCACGGCGCGCGGCGCGCGGCCCCGACGCGGTCCTCGCCCCCCGCAGCCCGAAGTGCGCGACGAGGACGCCGCCGAGCATGCCGAACGGGTGCTCGATCGCGAAGAAGCGCAGGACCCCGTCCCCGAGCGTTGCCTGCAGGTCCGCCAGGCCCGCGCGCGGGATCGGGCTCAGCACGGTGTAGAGCGCGAGCCCCAGCGCCACCTGCGCATACAGGGTCCAGAGAAAGACCCGGCGCCAGCGCTCGTCACGGTCCGTCCACACCCTCCCCCGCCCCCATGCCCGAGCCGCCCGCAGGAGGAAGGCGACGCCCAGCGCGAGGACCGGCCACCGCACCCATCCGTGCACCAGCAACACCGTCTCGTACATGCCGCTGGACCTCCGCGAGGGTGGGCTCGGATGGCGAGGGCGCGGTCGGGCCACGCCGGAGCGCGCGCGCGGGCGGGGCGGGACCCGACGCCTGCGCCATCGATTGCCCGCGCGCGCTGGACCCCGGAGCCCCGTCCACGTATTTCTCCGTCACGATGATCTTTCGCAAGAAGCCACGGCCCGAGGCCCCGATCGTGCACGTCGCGGACGACGACTTCGAGGCCGTCGTGGCGGGGCACGCCGGCGTGACGGTCGTGGACTTCTGGGCCGTGTGGTGCCCTCCGTGCCGCATGATGGAGCCCATCCTCGAGGAGATCGCCCTGGAGTTCGAGCCGCATGACGTCCTCATGCTCAAGGTCGACGTCGATCGGGCACCGGAGACCGCGGAGAGCTACGGCATCCGCTCGGTCCCCACGCTCGTGTTCTTCCGCGGCGGCGAGCCGCTCTTCGAGATGGTGGGCGCCGTTCCGAAGCCGGTCCTCCAGCGCGAGATCCACGCGCTGCTGAGGGGAGACCCCGGGCTTCCCCAGGACGCACCGGACTGACGCCTCCCATCTCCCCGGCCGGGCCGAATTGTCCTCTCAAAGGGACACTTCGAGAGTCGCCGCTTTCGGCACAATGCATTGTTCTGCAACGACTTATGGTGCCAACCGGGTTCGGCACGGTCGCTGCACCCCCTCCCTCCCGGTGGTGGACGGTGCTGGAGCACCACGGGCCAAACGGAGGGACCGCCCCTCGACCCGCCGCCGCCGCGCGAGCCCCGGGCTCGCATGGGAAGGAGGCAACGATGATGCGCACACTGTGGATGGTCATGCTGGGGACGACGTTCCTGGTTCCCGCCGAAGCCGAGGCTCAGCGCGCTCGTGGGGCGAGCACCCGCGACGGCCGGGCCGTCGCTCCCGTGGGCAGCGCCCGGCTGGTGAGCTGCCCCGCCCCGTCCGGGGCCCGCGCGTATCGCTGCGCACCGGAGGTCCGTCGCCGTGTCGGCGTGCGGCCCGTCGCTCCGGTGCCCCGTGTCGCGCAGCGCACCTGGGTGAGCGCGGGCTGGCGTGGCGCCCCGATCTTCTTGACGTGGCGCGACCTGCGCAGGGCCGAGCTGGGGCAGGGTCGCCTTCGCCAGATCCTCGGCCGACCCACGCTCGACGGGATCGCCGACCACGGGCGCAGGGCGGGGATGCGGGGGCCGGTTCGCGGGCACTGGGCCCGGGGACGGTGGGCCGGTACGGTGCTGGTGCTGACGATGCGGGGCGGGGAGGTCGCACGCCTCGTCGACTACGACCGCGACGGCCTCGTCGACGACCTGCTCCTGCGGAACTTCCGCCGCTGGTCGGCGCGCGACCGGCGCTTGCTCGACTCCGAGTTCGTGGAGTGGGACGTCCACTACAGGGACTTCCTCTACCGCACCCCCCCCGATCGGGGCTTCGCCGGCCCCGCACTCGACCGCAGCCGCGACCGCGGCTTCGACCGCCGCGACCTCGACGACCTCCACGAGCGAGAGC
>JBFFWJ010000495.1:0-3111 GCA_041570315.1 Longimicrobiales bacterium
CCGCCTCGTGCGCCTCGCCAGCCCGATCCTGCTGGACTCGGAGATGGCCGCCCTCCGAGCAGGGGTGGGCGGCCTGGAAGTCGCGACGCTCGACGCGTGCTTCGAGGTCGGCCGCGAACGCGCGCTCGAGCACGGCCTGGACGCCCTGTGCCGATCGGCGGACGAGGCGGTCGAGCGTGGATGCGAAGCGCTGATCGTGAGCGACCGGGCCGTGGACGAGCACCGGGGACCCATCCCGATGCTCCTCGCGGTTTCGACCCTCCACCACCACCTCCTCCGAGCGGGGCGGCGCATGCGCGCGAGCATCGTCGCCGAGGCGGGCGACGCTCGCGACGTCCATCACCTGGCGGCGCTCATCGGCTTCGGGGCGGCGGCCGTCTGCCCCTACCTCGCGTTCGAAACGGTGCGGGCGCTCGCGCGGGGGCCCGAGGGGACGCACCGGGCGGATGCGGTCGACACGTACGTGCGGGCCGCCGAGGCGGGGATCCTGAAGGTCATGTCGAAGATGGGCATCTCGGCGCTGTCCTCGTACCACGGCGCGCAGATCTTCGAGGCGCTGGGGCTCGGTGAGGAGCTCGTCCGGCGCTGCTTTCCCGGCACCACGTCGCGGATCGGGGGCATCGGCATGGAGGATATCGCCCGCGATGCGCTGGAGCGGCATCGCAACGCCTTCGGCGCAGCCGCGCTCGACCGGGGCGGCTGGTACAGGTACAGGCGGGACGGCGACTACCATGCGAACGAGCCGCCCGTGTGGAGGGCGCTGCACGCGGTCGCGCGGGGTGGGGGGGCTGCCGAGTACCGGGCGTACACCGACCTCGTCCACCGCCGCCCACCCACCGCGCTGCGCGACCTGCTCGAGCTGGCGCCGGACCGGGATCCGATCGACCTCGAGCGTGTGGAGCCGGTGCCCGCGATCACCCGGCGGTTCCAGACGGGAGCCATGTCGCTGGGCGCGCTCAGCGCCGAGGCCCACGAGGACATCGCCCGAGCGATGAACGCCTTGGGCGGCTACGCCAACACGGGCGAGGGCGGCGAGGACCCGGAGCGCTACACCCGGGACGGCTCGAAGCGGGACGCCAACTCGGCGGTCAAGCAGGTGGCGTCGGGTCGCTTCGGCGTGACGGCGGCCTACCTGGCCGGCGCACGCGAGCTCGAGATCAAGATCGCGCAGGGCTCGAAGCCGGGAGAGGGTGGCCAGCTCCCCGGCGGCAAGGTCTCCGCGTACATCGCGGCCCTTCGCCACGTGGAGCCGGGAACGCACCTCATCTCGCCCCCCCCGCACCACGACATCTACTCGATCGAGGACCTGGCGCAGCTCGTCTACGACCTGAAGATGGCCAGCCCGCGCGCCCGCGTGTGCGTGAAGCTGGTGTCCGCCGAGGGGGTGGGCACGGTCGCTGCCGGCGTCGCGAAGGCCTACGCCGACGTCATCCACATCGCGGGCGCGGACGGCGGAACGGGGGCGTCTCCGCTGTCGTCGGTGAAGTACGCGGGCGATCCGTGGGAGCTCGGGCTCGCCGAGACGCAGCAGACGCTGGTCATGAACGGGCTACGAGGGCGGGTCACGCTGACCACCGACGGCGGCCTGCACACGGGGCGCGACGTCGTGAAGGCCGCGCTGCTCGGCGCGGAGCGATACGGCTTCGGCACCGCGGCGCTCGTCGCCCTCGGCTGCAAGATGGCCAGGCAGTGCCACGCGAACACCTGCCCCGTGGGGATCGCGACGCAGGCGGAGGAGCTCCGCAGGAAGTACTTCGGCACTCCGGAGATGCTCGTCCGCTTCTTCACGGAGATGGCTCGGGAGATCCGGGAGATCCTCGCGTGGCTGGGTCATGAGCGGCTCGACGACGTCATCGGGCGGGCGGACCTGCTGAGGCAGGTCCCGTCCCGGGAGGGGACGCGCTGGAGGGGCGTCGACCTGTCGAAGCTCGCGGAGCCTCCGAGGGGTGGCCCGCTGCGCTCGACACAGGAGCGCAACGACCGCCCGGGCGCACCGCTCGACGACCGGATCCTCCGGGAAGCGGGCTCGACGATCGAGGACGGGACGCCCTTCCGGGCCGGGTACCGGATCGGCAACACGGACCGGGCCGTCGGCGGCCGCGTGTCGGTTCGCGTCGCGCAGCTCCACGGGGACGCCGGACTACCCGCGGGGACCGTCGACCTGAGGTTCGCGGGCTCGGCCGGACAGTCCTTCGGCGCCTGGCTCGTGGAGGGCGTCCGCCTCGAGCTCGTCGGCGAGGCGAACGACTACGTGGCGAAGGGGATGAGCGGAGGAGAGATCGTCATCCGCGCCCCGGAGAGCGCTCGCTTCGCTTCCGGCTCGGCGACGCTGGCCGGCAACACCGTCCTGTACGGGGCGACGGGTGGGGCGGTCTTCATCGCCGGATCCGCCGGAGAGCGGTTCGCGGTCCGGAACTCCGGCGGGTGCGCCGTCGTGGAGGGGGTCGGCAAGCACGCGTGCGAGTACATGACGCGCGGCGTCGTCGTCGTGCTCGGGGACACGGGCCGGAACTTCGGGGCCGGGATGTCGGGTGGGGTCGCCTACGTATTCGACCGCAGGGGAGACTTCGCGGCGCGGTTGAACCCGGGGCTCGTGGAGCATGAGACCGTCTCGGATCCGGCCGAGGCCGAGGCGTTGCGGAGCCTCGTCGAGCGCCACTACGAGCGCACGAGGTCGGAGCGGGCGCGACAGATCCTCGAGGGCTGGGCGCGGGCGCTCCCGCTCTTCTGGCGGGTCGCCCCGAAGGCGGGCTCGGCGCCGGCGGTCACCTTCGACCGGGCGGCGTCCCTGCGCTCCGGCGAGGCTGTCGACCCCTTCTCCCATCCGTCCACGACCGCCGGGAGTCCCTGAACTGTCCACGGCGCCACGGGCCCCCGTCGTCGGCCTACCCGGGTTGTGGAGCGGCCTGGCCGTCCCGGCCGTTGGCGGCTCCCGGGGCGCGGGTGCCGCGGGTCACCCGTCGCCGCTCACGCGCACGGAGGCGCCGTCCTCGACCGTTTCCGGTGGGAAGAGGACGACCCGCTCGCCCTCGGACAGCCCCTCGACGACCTCGGCCGCGCTCTCGTTGCGCCGACCGATCGCGATGTCCCGCCGCTCGGCGCGGCCGCCGG